>DATGDX010000336.1:0-5275 GCA_035310665.1 Mycobacteriales bacterium
GGGGTCCGGGGGTGCGGCGCGCTCGGGCCGCGACCGTCAACCCTCCGCGCCGGACGCGACGACCGCGTCGACCTCGGCGGCGCGCGCGGTCTCCTCCGCGCGGAACCGCCGCAGGTCCAGCTCCTCCGCGACGCCCTCGTCCGCGCGCATCATCGCGTCGAGGTCGGTGCCGGCCATCGCCAGCACGCCCATGTCGGCGTACGCCCCCCGCACCCGCTCGCCCCACAGCCCGATGTCCCGCACGCACGGCACGATCCGGGTGAACAGCAGCGCGCGGAACTCCTGCATCGACGGGGACCGCTCGACGAACGACAGGCACTCGTCGACGTCGTAGCAGAGGGTCTCGTAGACCTCCCGGCCCAGGAACCGGTCGCGCATCAGGTAGCAGGCCTCGACGACGAACTCCTCGCGCTCCGCGCGCTCGGCGTCGGTCAGCTCCCGGTAGTAGTCGCGCAGGGCCATGCGGCCGAACGCGACGTGCCGCGCCTCGTCCTGCATCACGTAGGCGAGGATCTGCAGCGGCAGCGGCTGGGTGGCCATGTCCCGCAGGTGACCGAAGGCGGCGAGGGCGAGCCCCTCGATGAGCACCTGCATGCCGAGGTACGGGAAGTCCCAGCGGGAGTCCGTCAGGGTGTCGTTCAGCAGCGCCTGCAGGTACGGGTCGACGGGGTAGGTCAGCTGCACCTTGTCGCGCAGGAACCGGGCGTAGGTCTCCGCGTGCCGCGCCTCGTCCATCGTCTGGGTGGCCGCGTAGAACTTCGCGTCGAGGTCCGGCACCGACTCCACGATGCGCGCCGAGCAGATCATCGCGCCCTGCTCACCGTGCAGGAACTGTGAGAACTGCCACGCGGTCAGGTGCTGGCGCAGCTCCCGCCGGTCGCGGTCACCGAGTTTCTCCCACTGCCGCGACCCGTAGATCGGAACCGTGGTGTCGGGGGTGCCGAGGGCGTTCGCCGGGTCCACGTCCACCGACCAGTCGATGCGCGAGGTCGCGTCCCACTGCTTGTCCTTGCCCTTCTGGTACAGCGCGAGCAAGTGAGCCCGACCGTCGTCGTAGTCCCAGGTGAACCGCGCGTCCCCGGACATCGGGACGTTCCACGTCGCATCTGGCGGCACGAGGGCGAGTGTCGGCAGCGCCGGATGCGGGTGTCAATCAGGGCAATCCCTGGGCCGCCGCGGCACAGTACTGAGATCACCCCCCGGCCGATCAGCGGGCGGTAGCGTGCCGGTCGTGCCGACGCCGACTTACGACGACGACCTGCGCCTGGCCCACGTCCTCGCGGACACCGCGGACGCCCAGACCATGGACCGCTTCCGCGCCCTGGACCTGCGGGTGGAGACCAAGCCGGACCTCACGCCGGTCAGCGACGCGGACCGGGCGGTCGAGGAGGCGATGCGCGCGACGCTGCGCCGGGTCCGCCCGCGGGACGCAGTCGTCGGCGAGGAATTCGGGCACGCCGGGCACGGGCCGCGGCGCTGGGTCGTGGACCCCATCGACGGCACGAAGAACTTCGTCCGCGGCGTCCCGGTGTGGGCGACGCTGATCGCGCTGATGGACGGGGACGTGGTCGTCGCCGGGGTGGTGTCCGCGCCGGCGCTCGGGCGCCGCTGGTGGGCGGCGCGCGGCTCCGGCGCCTGGACCGGCCGCAGCCTGTCCTCCGCGAACCGGGTCGCGGTGTCCCCCGTGCAACGGCTGGGCGACGTCTCGTTCTCCTACTCGAGCCTGTCGGGATGGGAGGAGCGCGGTCGCCTGGACGGGTTCCTGGCCCTGGCGCGGTCGGTGTGGCGGACGAGGGCGTACGGCGACTTCTGGTCGCACATGCTCGTCGCGGAGGGCGCCGTCGACGCCTCCGCCGAGCCGGAGGTCTCGCTGTGGGACGTCGCCGCGCTGCAGGTCGTCGTGGAGGAGGCCGGGGGCGCCGTCACCGACTTGTCCGGGCGGTGCCGTCCCGACGGCGGCTCGCTGGTGTGCAGCAACGGTCGCGTGCACGGCCAGATCCTGCACTTCCTCGGCGACTGACCGGCCCGCGCACCGCGCGGCGCCGCCGGCTCAGCAGAGGTCAGCAGAGCCTGCGCAACCGCCCGTCGTCGACGTCGTACAGGAATCCGGCGACGTCGACCGACTCCGGCAGCAGCGGCGACTCGCGCAGCCGGGCCACGTCGTCACGGACGCAGCGCTCCTGGTCGGGGCCGATGGCCATGAAGTCCACGAACGACGCGTCGGCGCCCGTCGCCTCCCCGACCAGCTGCTGGAACTCCTCGGCGGTCCGGCTCGCCATGCCGCAGCGGGTGTGCTGCGCGAGCGCGATCCGCCGCACGCCGAGGACGTGGACCGCGACCGCGAGGGAGCGGATCGCGTCGGTCGACGCCCGCCCGCCCGCGTTGCGCAGGATCTTCGCGTCGCCCACGCGCAGCCCGAACACCTGCAGCGGGTCGATCCGGGCGTCCATGCAGGTGACCACCGCGAGGCGCCGCCCGGGCAACGGCTCCATGCCGGCGTACGGGAAGCGCTCGGCGTACGCCGCGTTCGCCGCCAGGATCTCGTCCCACAGCCCGTCGGTCATCGTCCCTCCCCGCTCCGCCGGGCAGTCTGTCAGACCGTCCTCGGCCGGCCGTCCCGGTCGTGTCGCTTGCTGGTCGCCCGGGCGACGTGGATCCCACACGACCGCGGCGGTGTCGGCTCGCGCCGAAGTCGGCCGCTTGTGCCCGCCGCCCGCCCCGGGTGACCATGGGAGCGTTGTCCCGGCTCGCCCGGGTAGCGCCCGCCCCTGCGGTGGCACTGATGGCAGCGGAGGCACTGATGCACGTGCGCGACGGCATGAGCACCGAGGTGTTGACGATCGAGCCGACGCGGACGTTGCGGGAGGCGGCGGCGCTGATGGCCCGTCGCCACATCGGGGCGTCGGTGGTCCTCGACCCGGCCCGGTCCGCCATCTGCATCCTCACCGAACGGGACATCCTCGACGCGATCGGCGCCGGCGCGGACCCGGACGCGGAGCTCGCCGGGACGCACGCCACGTGCGACCTCGTCGTCGCCTCGCGGGAGTGGTCGCTCGAGCAGGCGGCGGCGGCGATGGTGCGCGGCGGCTTCCGCCACCTCGTGGTGCTCGAGGACGACCAGGTCGCCGGCATCCTCGCGATGCGCGACATCGTCCGCTGCTGGGTGCGCAACCAGGTCGCGCCGCCCCGGCCGACGGCGACGGTGCCGTAGGCAGACCCGCGAGCCGAGGTCAGCCGCCGCGGGAGGTCAGGCGCCGCGGTAGGTCAGGCGCCGCGGTAGGTCCCGACGGTCCACAGGTTCCCGTCGCGGTCGCGGATGTCGAACTGGTGGGAGCCGTAGTCGGTGTCGTGCAGCTCCCGCAGGACCTCCACCCCGTCCATTGCGCGGACCCGCTGCCAGGCCCGGTCGACGGTGGCGGCCTCGGCCGCGACGACGTAGACGGCCTCCGCACCGAGCGCGCCCCACGGGTTCGGTTTCCCTCGCGCACCGAACATGACGCCGCCGCCGTCCGGCCACCGCGCCTCGGCGTGCTCGACGCTGCCGGACTCGTCGCGATACATCGCGCTGACGACGAAGCCCAGGCCCTCGGTGAGCAAGCGCACGCCGGCGTCGACGTCGGTGAAGCCGAGGCAGGGCCACACGGTGGGAGCGGGCGGAGCAGGCAATTTCGGGCTGTGATCGGTCATGCCGGCGATTCTGCTCGGTCACCGCGATCGCGTCTTGGACGAACGGGAGCCGGTGCCGCGGATTCGGGGCGCTGACCCGTTGACGGTCCGCGCTCGCGCGCCGGGCGCTACTGTCGCGCGCACCCTGACCCCGGACGGCAACGACAAAGGCAACCAGGAAACCCGGAGAGCGGAATGCCTGAATTCCTCTCACGTCGCCGGTTCCTGCGTGTCGCCGCGGCGACGGGAGGTCTGGGCGTCGCCGGTTCGCTGGCGGGAGTGACGACGCGCGACGTGGCGACGGCCGCGGAAAGCGAGGTGCCGCTCGAGCCCGCGCCGAGGAGTCCGCGCGAGGCGCTGGCACGGCTGCTGGCGGGCAACCGCCGGTGGGTGAACGGCGAGCCGCGGCACCCGCACCAAACGCCCGACCGTCCCAGAAGCGTCGCGGCGGGCCAGGCGCCGTTCGCCGCCGTTTTCACGTGCATCGACTCCCGCATCCCGCCGGAGCTGCTGTTCGACCAGGGGCTCGGGGACATCCTCGTCATCCGAACCGCGGGGCAGGCGGTGGACCGGGTGGCGCTCGGCAGCCTCGAGTTCGGCCCCGACGAGCTTCGTCCCCTTGGTGTTCGTGCTCGGGCACGAGCTGTGCGGCGCGGTGACGGCAGCGATCGCCGCGATCCGCCAGCACCACGGACGGGCCCCCGGGCACATCCAGCACGTGGTCGACGCGCTCCGACCCGCCTACACCCTCGCGGTCCGGCAGCCGATCCGGGAGGGGGGCGACCTCGTCGACAACATGGTGCGCGCGCAGACGCGGCTGACCGTCGCGCAGCTGCGGCGCGACCATCTCCTCGCCGAACGGCTGCGCCGTGGCGCGCTCGGGGTCGTCGGCGGCCGGTACGACCTCGACACCGGGCGGGTCGAGGTGATCGCGTGACGGAGTCTGTCAGGCTGGCGCGGCGGCGCGGGGGCGGCGGCGGGCGAAGTCGTCGGCTATCTCGTCGAACGTCGCCCAGCGCACCCCGTCGTGACCGCTGATGTGGTCGATGAGCCGTTCAGCATGAGCAACACCTGGGGACGCCCGGACACGTCGGGGTGAATCGTCATCCCGAACACCGCGTAGTCCATCTCCCGGTACACCCAGTCGAACTGGTCGCGCCACATCTCCTCCAGGTGGCGCGGGTCGACGAAGCCGTGGCTGTTCGGCGAGGCCTTGATGAACATCATCGGCGGCAGGTCGTCGAGGTACCAGCTCGCCGGGATCTCGATGAGGTCCGTCTCCGTGCCGCGCACCAGCGGCTTCATCCACTCCTCGGCGCTCTTCGTGTAGTCCACCGTCGTCCAGCTGTCGCCGACCCGCACGTAGTAGGGCTCGAAGTCGCGGTGCATCAGCGAGTGGTCGTACTTGATGCCGCGCGACAGCAACAGCTCGTTGTGATGGGCGAGAACTCCCACCACGGGGCGACGTAGCCCGTCGGGCGCCGCCCGCTCGCCTTCTCGACCAGGTCGATGCACCGGTCGAGGACGGCCTCCTCCTGGGCGCGGGACATCGCGATCGGGTTCTCGTGCGAGTAGCCGTGCACCCCGACCTCGTGGCCGGCGTCGACGA
>DATGDX010000337.1:0-8600 GCA_035310665.1 Mycobacteriales bacterium
GTGATTGTATCCCGGGCGAGCGTAGGAGGCGCCGGCATGTCCTCGCCACATCGACCCGCGCGGGTCGACGCGGGCGCCGGCGGGCGGCTGCGGGCGCTGGACGGCGTTCGCGGGCTCGCGGTGCTGTTCTTCCATGCGGGCATGCCGTGGGCGCACGGCGGGTTTCTCGGTGTCGACACGTTCTTCGTGCTCAGCGGCTACCTCATCACCGTCCTGCTGCTGCGCGAGTCGCGAGCGACCGGCCGTGTCTCCCTGCGACGGTTCTGGGCCCGTCGGGCCCGCCGGTTGCTGCCCGCGCTGCTGCTCGTCCTCGCGGCACTGGCGGCGTACGCCACGACGCTGCCCACAGAGGCCCGCCCGCGGCTGCGCGGCGACGCGCTGGCCACGCTCGGTTACGTGGCGAACTGGCGGTTCGTCGTGCAGGCCGAGGACTACTTCGCGCACACCGGGCCCCCGTCCCCGCTGCGCCACACCTGGTCGCTAGGGGTGGAGGAGCAGTTCTACCTGCTCTGGCCGCTGCTGTTCCTCGTCGCGCTGCGACTGCGACGCCCCCGCGCGGCGGTGGTCGCGCTGGCCACGCTCGGCACCGCCGCGTCGGCGGTCTTGATGGCGCGGATGGCGGACGCCGGCGTGTCGGTGCCGCGGCTGTACTACGGCACGGACACCCGCATCTCCAGCCTGCTGATCGGGTGCCTGCTCGCCGCGGTGCTCGGCCGGTTCCCCGGGGAGCGCCCGCTGCGGCACGCCTCGGTGCGGGCGCTGACGGCGCTCGCCGCGCTGGCCGGGGTGGCCGTCACCGGGGTGCTGTGGGTGACCGCGGACGTGGAGCGGCTGTGGCGCGGCGGGTTCGTGGTCGCCGCGGTGGCGACCGCCGCGCTCGTCGCCGGGGTGGTGCTCGACCCAGGCGGCCCGGTCGGCCGGCTGCTCGCCGCGCCCCCGCTCGCCGCGCTCGGCGTGATCTCGTACGGCGTCTACCTGTGGCACTGGCCGGTGTACCTCGTCGTCAACGGGGAGCGAACCGGTCTGGTCGGGGTGTCCCTGCTCGGCGCGCGCGTCGCGGTCACCCTGCTGGTCGCGGTCGCGTCGTTCCTGCTCGTCGAGCGCCCGGTGCTGCGCGGGGCACTACGGTCCTGGCGCGCCCTCGTGGTCCCGCCCGCCGCGGTCGGGGCGGTCAGCGCCGCGATGGTCGTGGTGACGTTGCCGCTGCCGCTGCCGCAGGTCGTTCCGTGGCGGACGCCTCCCAGCCCGTCGCTGTCCGCTCGCGCGCCCGCCTCCGGCGCGCCCGCATCCGGCGCCCCCGCATCGGGCGCGCCCGTGGCTCCCTCGCCCGCCTCGACGGGGGGCGCCGCGGTCGGCACGAGCGGGCGCGTCCTGGTCCTCGGCGACTCCGTGGCCCTGACGCTCGGCTACGGGCTGCAGCAGGTGGCGGACGAGCACGGCATGGCTGTCACCGATCGCGGCATCCTGGGCTGCGGGCTGCTCCCCGACGGCACCTACCGCTACGTAGGGGAGGTGCACAGCACGCCCCCGGAGTGTGCGGAGATGCCCGCCCGCTGGCGCGCCGACCTGGACACCTACGACCCCGACGTCGTGTTGCTGCTCGTCGGGCGCTGGGAGGTGATGGACCGGGTCGAGGACGGCCGGTGGGTGCAGGTCGGCGATCCGGCGTACGACGCCCGTCTCGCGGCGGAACTGGACGACGCCGTGCGGCTCCTGTCGGCGCGGGGGGCAGCGGTGGGCCTGCTGACCGCGCCGTACTACCACCGCGCGGAACGCCCGGACGGTGGCCTGTGGCCGGAGGACGACCCGGCCAGGGTGGACCGGTGGAACGCGTTGGTGCGCGACGCCGCCGCCCGACACCCCGGCGTGGCGCACGTCGTCGACCTCGGCGCCCGCACCACCGGCGAGCCGGGTGTCTACCGCAACCACCTCGACGGGATCGAACTGCGCTACGACGGCGTGCACTTCACCGGCCGGGCGGCCCGCTACCTCGGGCGATGGATCCTGCCGCAGGTCGCCGGCTGGCCCCGGCCCGGCGGAGGGTGAGACGGGCGTGTGCCAGAATCCGGCCAGATGAGCGAGACCGACGAGCTACGGTCGCTGCGCGACGAGCTCGACATCGTGGACCGCGAGCTCGTCGAGCTGCTGGCCCGGCGGATGGGGCTGGTGGCCGCGGTCGGGGGCGCGAAGGCCCGGACCGGTGCGACCGTGCGCGACCCGGAGCGGGAGCGCGCCGTCCTGGAGTCCGTGGAGACGGCGGCGCGGGAGCACGGGTTGCCGGCGGACCTCGTGCGGCGGGTGTTCCGGGAGATCCTCGGGTTCGCGGTCGACCAACAGGCGGCCGCGCTGGCGGACCGCTCCGACGGGGTGCTGCGGATCGCGTTCCAGGGGGTCGAGCACGCCTACAGCCACCTCGCCGCGCAGAAGTACGTCGCCGGCCAGGGACGGGTGGCGTCCTACACCGGGTATCGGACGTTCGCCGAAGTCGTCGCCGCGCTCGCCGCCGACGAGTGCGACCTCGCGATCTTGCCGATCGAGAACACGACGGCGGGCAGCATCAACCAGGTCTACGACCTGCTGCAGGGCCACGACGTCGCCATCGTCGGCGAGGAGACCTGGCGGGTCGACCACTGCCTGGCGGGCGTCGCGAACGTCCCGCTGTCCGCGCTGACCTCGGTGCTCTCGCACCCGCAGGGCCTCGAGCAGTGCGCCGCGTTCCTGCGCGCCCTGCCGCACGTCGAGCCCGTCCCGTTCATCGACACCGCGGATGCGATGCGCGCGGTCGCCGCGGCCGGGGACCCGTCGCGCGCGGCGATCGGGTCGCCCCAGGCCGCTGCGGCGTACGGCCTGGTGGTGCTCCGGCGCGGCATCGCCGACCACGAGGAGAACTACACGCGCTTCGTCGTGCTCGCCCGCCAGCCGGTCCCGGTCGACCCGCGGGTGCCGTGCAAGACGAGCCTGGTGCTCGTCACCCGGCACGAGGAGGGCGCGCTGCTGCGCTGCCTGGAGATCCTGTCCGGCAGCGGGCACTCGATGACGAAGCTGGAGTCCCGCCCGCGGCCCGGTCAGCCGTTCGAGTACATGTTCTTCCTCGACTTCGAGGGCAACGTCGCGAACCCGGCCACCCAGGCCGCGCTCGACGAGCTGCGCAACGCCGCGCTCTACGTGAAGGTGCTCGGCAGCTACCCGGCGAAGGTGACCCGCGCCGAGGTGCGACCCGGGCAGGTGCGCGCGATCGCCCCAGCCGAGGCGCTGGAGTCGGTGGTGGCCGACGCCCCGAAACCCGCGCGGTCACGGCACTACCGGCTGGTCGAGCGAGCGGGCCGCGGCGAGGACACCCTCGTGCGGGTCGGCGACGTGCTCGTCGGGGGCTCCGGTTTCGTCGTCATCGCCGGGCCGTGCTCCGTCGAGTCGGTCGAGCAGGTCACGGCGGCGGCGCGGGCGGTCAAGGACCTCGGCGCGCACGCGCTGCGCGGTGGCGTGTTCAAACCCCGGACGTCTCCCTACGCGTTCCAGGGGCTCGGCTGGCAGGGGCTCGACCTGGTCGCCGCGGCCGGGCGAGCCGTGGGCCTGCCGATCGTCACCGAGGTGATGGCGGTGGAGCAGGTGCGCCGAATGGCCAAGGTCGCCGACGTGCTGCAGGTCGGGGCCCGCAACATGCAGAACTTCGACCTGCTCCGCGAGCTCGGCAAGGTGGACCGGCCGGTGCTGCTCAAGCGTGGCCTGTCGAGCACCATCGACGAGTGGCTCGCGGCCGCCGAATACGTGCTGGCCCAGGGCAACCAGCAGGTCATCCTGTGCGAGCGGGGCATTCGCACGTTCGAGTCCGCGACCCGCAACACGCTCGACCTGTCCGCGGTCGCCGTTCTTCGTGAGCGCACCCACCTGCCGGTCATCGTCGACCCGAGCCACGGCACCGGGAACCGGCGGTACGTCGCGCCGATGGCGTGGGCGGCTCGAGCGGTCGGCGCGCACGGCCTGCTCGTCGAGGTGCATCCCGACCCCGACCGGGCGCTGTCCGACGCCGACCAGAGCCTCGACGTGCCGGGGTTCGCCGCGCTCATGGCCGGTCTCGCCCGGGTCCCCGCTCCCTGACCCACCCGCGCCTCGAAGCACCGCCGTTCGCCGGCGCTCTCGCGGTGGTTCCGTTTTTTCCGATGGCCTGCGGGTGCGGTGACCGCACGGGCCTAGTCAGCAGGGCCTACGACTGCGCGCCACCTCGGCCGATCCGCAGCCCATTCGGCGTACCACTGCGGCATCAACCCTGAAGTAGTCGCGCGGATTCGTTCACGTCCCCTCGGCCGCGCCGAACTGCACGGACGGGATTCATCGACGCAGGGGATCGATGCCCGTCGGAGGCGCGCAGGTCCGCGCCACCGTTTCCGTGCAGTCGGTCGGGGGGGCCGTCATGTTTTTCAGTCTTGCCGGACGTCGGCAGGCGCTCGCGTGGGTCGCGGCCGCCGCGGCCGCAGTGATCGCACCGGCGACACCACAGCAGGCAGCGGCGACGGAGGTCTCGCCGCCCACCGGGGGAAGCGTTTCGGCGTCCGCCGCGCTGTCGCCCCAGCAGGGGTTGTTGTTCGGTGCGTTCGTCGACTCCGGCGCGTCGCCGACGCAGCCGGCCGCGCCGGACAGTCAGACCGTGCTGAAGCGCTTCGAGCAGCGGCTCGGCCGCAAGCTCGACCTGCACCGCATCTTTCTGCGCTGGGACGACCCGTTCACGAACGCCGCGGCGGACGTGGCGCGCGGTCGTGCGCCGATCCTGTCCATCCGCCCGACCCGCCGGGACGGCACGAATCTGGGCTGGGCATCGATCGCCGCCGGCAGCCACGACGGTGACATCGCGGCGCAGGCCCGGGCCATCGCCGATCTGGGCGCGCCGGTGTTTCTCGCCTTCCACCACGAGCCGGATTTCGCGACCGGGTTCGGCACGCCGGCCGAGTACGTCGCCGCGTGGCGGCACTACGTCGGCGTGTTCCGCGCCGAGGGGGTCGGCAACGTCGCGTGGACGTGGACGATGGCACCGTCCAGCTTCGGCTCGGCACCAGTCGGGGCCGGCGCGGACGCCTATTACCCGGGTGACGACGTCGTCGACTGGCTCGCGCTCGACGCCTACAACTGGTACGGCTGCGCCCCGTCCAAGCCGACCAGTTGGCGGCCGCTGGGGCAGGTCGTGGGCCCGTTCCGCACCTGGAGCCTGCCGCACGGCAAGCCGCTGATGCTCGCGGAATGGGGGTCGAGTGAGGACCCGGCCGACCCGCAGCGCAAGGCGAACTGGCTGCGGGAGGCGATGACGACGCTGGCCGGCTGGCCGGAGTTCAAGGCGGTCTCCTACTTCCACACCTTCGGGAACTGCCCCTGATGGCTCGACTCCAGCCCCGCCTCCGAGCAGGCGTTCGCCGAGATCGCCGCGACCGCGACCGCACACGGGCGGGCCACCTCGTCGCTGTTCGTCGACACCGAGCACGGTCCGGCACCGCTGTCGGTCACCCTGGACGGGTCGGGCAGCGCCGGCGCGGGCGCGGCCTCGAGCCAGGGGGTCACCGGATGGCAGCTCGACTTCGGTGACGGGACCGCCGCAGTCTCCGGGAGCGGCACGCCGCCGGCTGCCCTTGGGCACACCTTCGGCACCGGCACGTTCACCGTGCGGTTGACGGTGACCGACGCTGGCGGCGGCACTGCCACCGACTCCCGCACCGTGACCGCGGCGAGTCCGCCCGCGGTGACGACCGCGTATGCCACCGGTGCGACGGACACCTCCGCGCTCCTGCATGCGTGGGTCAATCCGCAGGGCTTGCCCGCGACCGCGACGTTCGAGTGGGGCACCACCAGCGACTTCGGGCAGCGCAGCACCCCGCTGGCCGTGCCCGCGCGAACGTTCGCCGCGGATGTGCAGCTGCCGCTGACCGGACTGACCCCCGGCACCCGGTACTACTGGCGGGTTGTGGTCACCTCCGACGCCGGCACGACCGTCGTCGGCGGCAAGTACGTCGACACCACCGCGGCCCCGACGGTGACCGCGGACGCGGCGACGAAGGTCAGCGCCACCGCGGCGATCCTCAACGGACGGGTGCACCCCACTCGCTCGACACCACCGCGTGGTTCGAGTGGGCGCCGCTCGGCGGTGCGGGCGGCAACCGGACGCCGGACGTCCTCCTGCCCGCGGCGACGTGGACCCGTACGACGTTGGCGACGGTGACCGGTCTCACCCCCGCGACGACCTACACCTACCGCGTGGTCGCCCGGAACAGCTCCGGTGAGACTGCCAGCGACTGGGTGACCTTCCACACCCCGAGCTAGCGGCGCGGGGGTCCGTCGTACGGTCGGCGTATGGAGCACGCCTGGTTTCCGCCGCTGACCGCACGCGACCTCGACGGGCACGACGTCGCGCTCCCCGCCGGTTTGACGGGAGAGCGCAACGTCGTGCTCGTCGCCTTTGCTCGGGCGCACCAGTCGCTGGTCGACTCGTGGGCCCCCTGGTTACAGGAGCGCGCCGCGGCCGACCCGACGCTGAGGTTCTACGAGCTGGCGGCGATCGGCTTACGGTGGCGACCAGCGCGGGAAAGGATCGACCGCGGCATGGCCGATTCCATCCACGACCCGGCCGCGCGGGAACGGACGCTGACCGTTTACACCGACCTTCGCCGGCTCACCGCTGCACTCGCGATCGACCGCGACACGATCTCCCTGGTGCTCGTCGATCGCGCCGGTCGCGTCCAGTGGCGCGGCCGAGGCGGATTCGAGGCCTCCACCGCTGCCCGCCTCGAGGCGGCGCTCGCCGCGCCTCCGGAGCCGCCGGTCGCTGCCGGCGCCCGCGACGTCGAGCAGTTCTCGATGACCTTCGACGCACGCTTCCGCCTGCCGCTGGCGGCATTCGGAGTCACCCCCGAGACGGCCCACGTGACGCTCGCGCCGGACCGGCTCGTCGCCTGCTTCGGCCCGTGGACCTGCCACACCATTCCCGCGAACGTCCGCGACGTGACGGTCACCGGCCCGTACCGGTGGTATCGCGCGATCGGTGCTCGGCTGTCCCTCGTCGACCGCGGGCTGACCTTCGGGTCGTCCACCGGGCGCGGCGTGTGCCTGCTCTTCCGCGAGCCCGTCCCCGGTCTCGACCCGCTCGGCCTGCTGCGTCACCCAGGCCTGACGCTGACCGTCACCGAGCCCGAGCGGTTCGCCGCGGCCGCGCGCCGCGTCGCCGGATTACCCGACTCACCGCTGTGACGGACCAACCGAACCGAGGTCCGGCGGGCGGTCACTGCGGCGTTTCCGCGGACATGCGGTCGGCTGGCAGGAGCGGGACCTGCGGCCTGCACCGGCCGGCGGCGCACCTATTCCGCGGACTCGTGCTGGTGCGCGTCCCGGTATTGCTCGATGACCGCCTTGGACAGTCGCCCGCGGTCGCTGACCTCCAGCCCTTGGTCCCGGGCCCACGACCGGATCTGCTCCTGACCCGCCGGGAGGTCCGCCCGCCGGTCCTGCCGGCGGCGGCTCGTCGTCGCCCGCTTCGCGGGGGGACGGCCGGCGCGCGCGGGAGAGCCGCGACGACCGCCCCGGGCCGGGGAGAGGAACTCCGCCAGCAGCGACTGCAGTTGCGCCTCGTGCTCCGCGCACAGGTCGACCCGTCGGAGCTGCCCGTCGACGCGCACCTCGACCGTCGTCGACGCGAGGACCGGCGCCTCGTGCGCACCGTCGCAGACCATCACCTTTTGCTCAGCCATTTCGCTCCATTCAACGTCTCCGTCAACCTGTTACCCGGAATCGTGGCACGGTAGCGCCCGGTTGTGCCGCCGAAACGCGCGATCGTTCCCGTTTGCACGCCCCCCGGTGGTTCGGGGCGCCATCGCTGGTTCCTTCGACGACCCGTCCGTGCGTCACCACGATCGGCGGAATCAGGGAACAGGCCGCTTGCGCACCAGCCTCACCGGTTGCCCTCACCGGTTGGCGCCGGACCGAGAACGGTGCGATCCGGCCGTCGCCCGCGCCTGGACCCGCTCGTTGCCCGCAGTGTAGAAGAGGGTCGCCCGATCAGTTTGGTCAGACCCTCTTGGCGGAGGTGCCGCGTGTCGCTGGAACGGCCGATCGCCCCGGACCCCTACGACCTGCTGCCCCCGGTTCCCGGGTTCACCCTCGAGTCGGACGACATCGCGGACGGGGAGACGCTGGCCCCCACGTTCGTCCACTCCAGCGCCTCGGGCGCAAACCAGTCCCCGCAGCTGCGCTGGTCCGGGTTCCCGGAGCAAACCCGCAGCTTCACCGTCACGGTCTTCGATCCGGATGCCCCCACCGGGTCCGGGTTCTGGCACTGGGTCCTGGTCGACCTCCCCGCGTCCGTCACGCGCCTGGCGCGAGGGGCGGGCGGGGGCGGCGCGCTGCCCGGCAGCGCGTTCCACGTTCGCAACGACTTCGGCGAGAAGGTGTACGGCGGAGCGGCGCCCCCGCCGGGCGATCGAGCACACCGGTACGTGTTCGCGGTGCACGCGGTCGACGTCGACGCGCTGGGCGTCGGCAGCGACGTCGCGCCGGCGGTCGTCGGCTTCCACCTCGCCTTTCACACGCTCGCTCGCGCGGCACTGCGTCCCGTGTACCGCCGTTGAGTC
>DATGDX010000338.1:0-12163 GCA_035310665.1 Mycobacteriales bacterium
GTAGTCCCGGTAGGCGTTCTTCGCGAACAGCTCCGCGGTCACCTGCGACACCCGCGCGCCCATCGTGACCACGGAGAACGCGACCACGTCGGTCTCGCCGGAGGACCGGCGGCGGAAGAAGTCGGCGATGCACAACCGCCGGTCCCGCTGCTGGCGCGGAAATGTGAAGCGGGCCCGGTCCTCGCCCGACGCGGAGAGCACCACGAGGTCGTCGCCGTCCGAGACGCACGGGAAGTAGCCGTACGCCACCGCCGCCTCGAGCACGTTCTCGGTCTGCAGCCGTTCCAGCCACATCCGCAGCCGGGGCCGGCCCTCGGTCTCCACGAGTTCCTCGTAGCTGGGGCCGCTCCTTCCCCGCGACCCGCGCAGCCCCCACTGGCCGAGGAACGTGGCGCGCTCGTCCAGCATCGCGGCGTACTCCGCCAGCGGGATGCCCTTGACCACCCGGTCCCCCCAGAACGGCGGGGTCGGCACCGGGACGTCGGTGGCGACGTCGGAGCGCCCGGCCACACTGGGCCGGTCCGGGAGCGCGCTCCCCTGCCGGGCCGGGCGGACCCGGCGCTCGCGCAGCGGCGGCAGGCTCGCGCCGGGCTCCCCGCGCCGGGTGGCGAGGAACGCGTCCACGAGTCGCAGCCCCTCGAACGCGTCCCGGGCGTAGCGCACCTCGCCGTCGAACACCTCGGTGAGGTCCTGTTCGACGTAGGCCCGGGTGAGCGCGGCCCCGCCCAGGATCACCGGCCGGCGCTTGGCGACCCCCCGGGAGTTCATCTCCTCGAGGTTCTCCTTCATGATCACCGTCGACTTCACCAGCAACCCGGACATGCCGATCACGTCCGCGTCGTGGTGCTCGGCGGCGTCGAGGATCGTGGTGACCGGCTGCTTGATCCCCAGGTTCACCACGGTGTAGCCGTTGTTGGTCAGGATGATGTCGACGAGGTTCTTGCCGATGTCGTGGACGTCGCCCTTCACGGTCGCCAGCACGACCGTGCCCTTGCCGCGCTCGTCGGCGCGCTCCATGTGGGGCTCGAGGTAGCCGACCGCGGCCTTCATCACCTCTGCGGACTGCAGCACGAACGGCAACTGCATCTCGCCGGAGCCGAACAGCTCCCCGACGACCTTCATCCCCTCGAGCAGTGTGTCGTTGATGATCTCCAGTGCGGGACGGGTCCGCAGCGCCTCGTCGAGGTCGGCCTCCAGGCCGTTGCGCTCGCCGTCGATGATCCGTCGCTTGAGCCGCTCGTTGAGCGGCAACGCGGCCAACTCCTCGGCACGCGACGAGCGCTGCGTGCCCGCGTCGACCCCCTCGAACAGCTCGAGGAAGCGGGCCAGCGGGTCGTAGCCCTCGCGGCGGCGGTCGTAGACGAGGTCGAGCGCGACCTCTCGCTGCGCGTCCGGGATCCGCGCCATCGGAAGGATCTTGCTGGCGTGCACGATCGCGGAGTCGAGCCCGGCCTTGACGCACTCGTGCAGGAACACGCTGTTGAGCACCGCGCGCGCCGGCGGGGTCAGGCCGAACGAGACGTTGGAGACCCCGAGCGTCGTCTGCACGTCGGGGTGGCGGCGCTTGACCTCGCGGATCGCCTCGATGGTCTCGAGCGCGTCCCGTCGGGTCTCCTCCTGCCCGGTCGCGATCGGAAACGTGAGGCAGTCGACGACGATGTCCTCCACGCTCATCCCCCACCGCGCCGTGAGGTCCTCGATGAGCCGGTGCGCCACCCCGGCCTTCCACTCGGCGGTGCGGGCCTGCCCCTCCTCGTCGATGGTGAGCGCGACGACCGCGGCCCCGTGCTCGCGGACCACGGGCATCACCCGCGCGAAGCGGGAGGTCGGGCCGTCGCCGTCCTCGTAGTTGACCGAGTTGACCACCGCCCGGCCCCCGAGCAGCTCGAGGCCGGCCTCGATCACGCCCGGCTCGGTGGAGTCGAGCACCAGCGGCAGCGTGCTCGCGGTCGCGAACCGCCCCGCGACCTCGCGCATGTCGGCCACGCCGTCCCGCCCGACGTAGTCGACGCACACGTCGAGCAGGTGCGCGCCGTCGCGGGTCTGCTGGCGCGCGATCTCCACGCACTCGTCCCACCGCCCGGCGAGCATCGCCTCCCGGAAGGCCTTGGAACCGTTCGCGTTCGTGCGCTCGCCGATGGACAGGTACGCCGTGTCCTGCCGGAACGGCACGTGCTGGTACAGGCTGGCCACGCCCGGCTCGGGGCGGGGGCGGCGCGGCGCTGCCGGCCGGCCCCGCACCCGGGCGACGACGGCCGCGAGGTGCGCGGGGGTGGTGCCGCAGCACCCGCCGACCAGGGTGAGCCCGTGCTCGCGGGTGAACACGTCGTGCCAGTCGGCCAGCTCGTCCGGCGTCAACGGGTAGCGCGCGCCCTCGGCCGTCAGCTCCGGCAGCCCGGCGTTCGGCATCGCGGACAGCCCGACCCGGGCGTGCTTGGCGAGGTAGCGCAGGTGCTCGCTCATCTCCGCCGGGCCGGTCGCGCAGTTGAGCCCGAGCAGGTCGATGCCGAGCGGCTCCAGCGCGGTCAGCGCGGCGCCGATCTCGGAGCCGAGCAGCATCGTGCCGGTCGTCTCGACCGTCACCTCGGCGAACAGCGGCACCCGCGTGCCGGCGGCGCTCATCGCCCGACGGGCGCCGACGATCGCCGCCTTCGCCTGCAGCAGGTCCTGCGCGGTCTCGACGAGCACCGCGTGCGCGCCGCCGGCGATCAGACCGGCGACCTGCTCCTGGTAGGCGTCACGAAGCGCGGCGTACGGCGCGTGCCCCAGCGTCGGCAGCTTCGTGCCCGGCCCCACCGACCCGAGCACCCAGCGCGGGTGGTCCGGCGTCGACCATCCGTCCGCCACCTCACGGGCCAGCCGCGCGCCGGCCTCCGCCAGCTCACGGATGCGCGCCTGGAGGCCGTACTCCCCCAGGTTCGCGAGATTGGCCCCGAACGTGTTCGTCTCCACCGCGTCGACGCCCACCGCGAGGTAGGCGTCGTGGACGCCGCGGACCGCGTCCGGGCAGGTGACGTTGAGGATCTCGTTGCAGCCCTCGTGCCCCTCGAAGTCGTCGAGGGACAGGTCGCACCGCTGAAGCATGGTGCCCATCGCGCCGTCCGCGACCACGACGCGCTCGCCGAGGGCCCGCAGGAGATAGCTACTGGTCGCAGTCATCGGGGAGTGAGTGTATCGGCGCGACCACATCGATCACGGCTCCGCGCCGTACCCTTGGCTGACGCCCCGCCGCCGACAGGGGCCGAGGGGAGGGCGCGGTGATCGAGCTCGAGGGCGTCCCCGAGCTCACCGACCCGGTGCTCGTCGCGGCCTTCGAGGGCTGGAACGACGCGGGCGATGCGGCGACGGGAGCCGTCGAGCACCTGGAGACGGTGTGGCAGGCGCGTCCCATCGCCGCGATCGATCCGGACGACTACTACGACTTCCAGGTCAACCGCCCCACCGTCGCGCTCGTCGACGGCGTGACCCGGCGGATCACCTGGCCGACCACCCGGATCTCGCTCGCCCGGCTCCGCCCACCCGGCCGCGACGTCGTCCTCGTCCGCGGCGTGGAGCCGAACATGCGCTGGCGCGGGTTCTGCGAGGAGCTGATCGAGGTCGTCGCCGACCTCGGCGCCGGGCTCGTCGTCAACCTGGGGGCGCTGCTGTCCGACTCCCCGCACACCAGGCCGATCCCGGTCAGCGGGTCGGCCCCCGACCCCGGGCTCGCCCGCGAACTCGGCCTCGAGACGTCGCGGTACGAGGGGCCGACGGGCATCGTCGGCGTGTTCCAGGACGCCTGCGTGCGCGCGGGCATCCCGGCCGTCTCGTTCTGGGCCCACGTCCCGCACTACGTCGCCTCCCCGCCGTGCCCGAAGGCCACACTCGCGCTGCTGCGCCGGGTGGAGGACATGCTCGACGTGTCGGTGCCCCTCGGCGAGCTGCCGGAGCTCGCCCGGGCGTGGGAGCGCGGGGTCGACGAGCTGGCGGCCGAGGACTCCGAGGTGGCCGACTATGTGCGGTCGCTGGAGCAGCGCGAGTCCGAGGCCGAGCTTCCCGAGGCGAGCGGCGAGGCGATCGCGAAGGAGTTCGAGCGCTACCTGCGCCGGCGCCAACAGGGCCGCGGCTGACGCGACGGCGACTGGAACGGGGACGAGGGCCGGCGGGCTACAGCGCCACGCCGAGCAGCGCGTCGACGCAGCCGCGCACGGCCGCCGGCGCGTCCGGGTCCCGCCCCCCGCGCAGCCGCGTCTCCTCCGCCCACCGGTCGACCGCGGTCAGCGCGCGCGGCGCGTCGAGGTCGTCGGCGAGCGCCTCGCGGACGGTCCGCACGACACCGTGGGCCGCGGGTGCGGCGCCGCGCGTCACCGCTGCCCGCCACCGGGCCAGCCGCGACTCCCCGGCGCTCAACGCCGACGGGGTCCACTCCCAGTCCGTGCGGTAGTGGTGCGCGAGGAGGGCGAGCCGCACCGCCATTGGGTCCACGCCCGCGTCGTGCAGCTGCGAGACGAGGACGAGGTTGCCCCGCGACTTCGACATCTTCTCGCCGTCGAACCCGACCATCCCGACGTGCACGTAGGCGCGGGCGTACGGCCACTCCCCCGTCGCCACCTGGCCCTCCGACGCGCACATCTCGTGGTGGGGGAAGACCAGGTCGGAGCCGCCGCCCTGGACGTCGAAGCTCATCCCGAGGTGGGCCAGCGCGATCGCGGTGCACTCGACGTGCCAGCCGGGCCGGCCGGGACCGAACGGCGAGGGCCACGCCGGCTCGCCGTCGCGCTGCGCCTGCCAGAGCAGGCAGTCCAGCGGGTCCTTCTTCCCGGGGCGATCCGGGTCGCCGCCGCAGTCCGCGAACCTCCGGGTCATCTCGGCCACGTCGAGCCCGCTCACGCCGCCGAACCGCCGGTCGGCCCATACCGAGAAGTAGAGGTCGCCGTCGACGTCGTACACCGCCCCGCGCGCCCGCAAGCGCTCGATCAGCCCCACCATCCGCGGGATGGCCTGCACCGCCCCGACGTAGGCAGTCGGCGGCAGCACCCGCAGCGCCTGCATGTCCGTGCGGAACAGCTCCGTCTCGCGCGCGGCGAGCTCCGCCCAGTCCTGGCCGGTCTCCGCGGCGCGCAGGAACAGCGGGTCGTCGACGTCGGTGACGTTCTGCACGTACTGCACGTCGTGCCCGCCGTCGCGCCACGCCCGGTGCAGCAGGTCGAACGTGACGTAGGTCGCGGCGTGCCCGAGGTGCGTCGCGTCGTACGGCGTGATCCCGCACACGTACATCCGCACGACGGGGCCGGGCGCGACCGGGCGCACCTCGCGGGTCGCGGTGTCGAAGACCCGGACCGGCAGCCCCCGGCCCGGTAACCGGGGCAGCGCCGCGGCGGGCCAGGACTGCACCCCGGAAGCCTACCGACCTAGAACGGGGGCCACGGGATCGCCGGCCAGTCCTCGCTCGGGGACGGGTAGAGCTTCGTCCGCAGCAGCCGCTCGATCCTCCGCCGGGTCGCCTCGACCTCGGCCGGGGCGAGCAGGCGCCGCAGGTCGCGGCCCACCTCGCCGTCCACTCCCGCGCGCAGCCGGGTCAGCACCTCGGACGCGTCCTCGGTCAACCGCTGGCCGCGCCACTGCCACAGCAGCGTCCGCAGCTTGTCGTGCACCGAGAAGCAGACCCCGTGGTCCACGCCGTACACGTGCCCGTCGCGCGTGGGCAGCAGGTGCCCGCCCTTGCGGTCGGCGTTGTTCACGACCGCGTCGAACACCACCATGCGGCGCAGGTCGGGGTGCTCGGAGCGGGCGAGCGCGACGACGTCGACGTCCTCGTCGACGTCGATCCACAACTGGCACATCCCCGGCCCGAACGGCCCGACGCGCAGCACCGTGGGCGGGACGACCTCCCACCCGGTGGCGGAGGAGACCAGGTACGCCGCGACCTCGCGGTGCGCCAGCGTCCCGTCGGGGAAGTCCCACAGCGGGCGCTCCCCGGCCCGCGGCTTGTACACGCACTGGGCGGACACCCCGTCCAGGGACACCGTGCAGAGCAGCGTCGCGTTCGACGCGTCGACGAGGCGGCCCTCGACGTCCAGCGCGCCCTCGCGCAGCAGACGCAGCGTGGCGTCGAGCTCGAGGCCGGCGCTCGGACGGTCAGCCATCGGGGTCAGCCACGGGATCAGCCATCGGGGTCACCCATCGGGGTCAGCCGCGGTGCCCGTTCTGCCGGGGACAGATGTGGCCGGCCGGGTCGAGCGGCTGGCCGCACAGCGGGCACGGCGGCCGTCCGGCCGCGACGACGGCCAGCGCGCGTTTGGCGAAGGCGCGCGCCACCGCGGGCGGGATCCGCACCCGCAGCACGTCCGGGCCCTCGGCCTCGTCCGACAACGGCTCGCTCTCGCCCTGCGACTCCCCCTCGGCCACCGCCTGCGCCTCGATGACGACCCGGTCGTCGTCGCCGTCCCACGCCAACGCGAGCGTGCCGACGCGGAACTCCTCCAGCAGCGGCTGGTCCAGCGGTGCGGTGTCCTCCAGGTCGGCGGGCGCGACCGCGGGGATCGGCGCCGTACCCCCACTGCGCCGCAGCACCTCGTCGAGCAGCTCCTCGAGCCGTTCCGCGAGCAGCGCCACCTGGACCTTCTCGAGCGCGACGCTGGTCACCCGCCCGCCCCCGCTGGCCTGCAGGAAGAACGTGCGCTCCCCCGGGGTGCCCACGGTGCCGGCCACGAACCTGTCGGGCGGGTCGTAGAGGAAGACCTGACGGGGCACGCGTCCACCCTATGCGGCGGGGGCTACCCCGCAGCCCCGGCGCCGCCGCCGACCATGGCGTCGGACGCCGCGGCGGTGCGCCGCCGCCGGCGCCGCCGCGGCACCAGCCCGCTCACGTCTCCGCCGGTGTCGTTGAGCCGCAGCAGGAACGGGCGCAGCGGTGTGTAGCTAATCACCGTGAGCGAGCAGGGGTCGACGACCAGGCGCTGGAACTGGTCGAGGTGCAGCCCCAGCGCGTCCGTGACGACCGCCTTGATGACGTCGGCGTGCGTGACGACGGCGTACGTCGCCTCCTCGCCCAACCGGGCGTTCCAGTCCCGCACCGCCTCGACCGCGCGCGCCTGCGTCGCCCGCAGCGACTCCCCGTCCGGGCCCGGAAACGTCACGGCGCTCGGGTGCGCCTGCACGACCTTCCACAGCGGGTCCCTCTTCAGCGCCGTGAGCTCCCGCCCGGTCCAGTCGCCGTACCGGCACTCCCCCACCCGTTCGTCGACGTGCAGCGGCGTGCCGTCGCGCACGGCGAGCAGCGCGGCGGCGGTCTCGCGGCAGCGTTCGAGCGGGCTCGTGACGACCGCCGCGAGCGGCACGGGCGCGAGCCGGCGGCCGAGCGCCTCCGCCTGCGCCCGGCCCCGCTCGTCGAGCTGCACGCCCGCGGTCCACCCGGCCAGCACCGGTCCCGTCATCGCGGTCAGGCCGTGACGGATCAGCAGCACGGTGGGCACGTTCGCCACTGTAGGGGGCGGGGAGAATGACTCGGTGATCGTGGACTGCGCGGTCTACCGGGCCGGGAAACGGACCCGTGCGCCGAAGGACCTCTCCGACGCGTTGGACCTGGCGCGCGCGCTGGAGGACGGGTACGTCTGGATCGGGCTGCACGAGCCGACCGCGGCGGAGCTCGACAACCTCGCGGAGGAGTTCGGCCTGCACCCGCTCGCGGTCGAGGACGCGCTGAAGGCCCGCCAGCGGCCCAAGCTCGAGGTGTACGGCGACACGCTGTTCATGGCGCTGCGCACCATCTGGTACCAGGAGACGACCGGGGACATCGAGACCGGGCAGGTGCTGCTGTTCCTCGGCGCCGGGTTCGCCGTCACGGTGCGGCACGGGCGGGGCGGGGGCCTGTCCGGCCTGCGCCGGCGGATGGAGGATCACCCGGAGGTGCTGCGGTGCGGGCCGGCCGCGGTGCTGTACGCCGTGTGCGACCACACCGTGGACGGCTACGTGCGGGTCGCCGACGAGCTCACCGACGCCGTCGGCGATCTCGAGACGCGGGTGTTCGCCCCGGGGCGGCACAACGAGGCCGAGCGGGTCTACCGGTTCAAGCGCGAGGTGCTCGAGTTCCGCCGCGCGGTGCTTCCGCTGCTCACCCCGCTGGACCGGCTCAGCCGCGACGGGTTCGCGCAGGTGCACCCGCAGACGCAGCCGTTCTTCCGCGACGTCCACGACCACGCCGTCCGGGTCGCGGAGACCGTCGAGTCGCTCGACGCGCTGCTCACCGGCGTGCTCGAGGCCAACCTCGCCCAGGTGCAGGTGCAGCAGAACGAGGACATGCGCCGCATCTCCGCGTGGGTCGCGATCGCCGCGGTGCCCACGATGGTCGCCGGGATCTACGGGATGAACTTCGAGCACATGCCGGAGCTGCGCTGGCGCGTCGGGTATCCGCTGGTGCTGCTGGTCATCGCCGCGGCCTGCGTCGGGCTCTACCGGGCGTTCAAGCGGTCCGGGTGGCTGTGAGGCCACCGGCAGCTCGGCGCCCCTCTCGACTCTGCCCCCCGGCAATGTTGACCCCCGGCACTGTCGACGTTCTTGCTGTCGGCGGGGGCGTGGAGACAGCAGGAACGTCAAGATCGGCGGAACTTGGGGGTGGGTCGGCTCAGGTCGCGGCGAGCACGCCGGTCGCCAGCAGCACCGCGAGCGCGACGCCGAGCGCCACGCGGTACCAGACGAACAGCGCGATGCTGTGCGCCACGACGAAGCGCAGCAGCCAGGCGATCGAGGCGTAGGCCACGACGAACGACACCACCGTGCCGACGAGCGTGGGGGCGAGCCCCACTCCCCCGCCGAGCGCCGAGGGCAGCTGGAACACCCCGGCCGCGGTGAGCGCGGGGATCGACAGGAAGAACGACAGCCGGGTGGCCGTCAGCCGGTCCAGACCGCGCAGCAGGCCGGCGCTGATGGTCGCCCCGGACCGGGACACGCCGGGCACGAGCGCGGCGCACTGGGTCACCCCGATCACGAGCGCGTCGGTGAGCGTGGTGTCGACCTCCCCCCGCTTCTGCGTCGCCCGCCGCTCCGCGAGCACCATCACCGCGCTCCAGCCGACGAGCGCGCCGGCGACCACCCACAACGACCGCAGCGGCCCCTCGATCACGTGCCGGCCGAGGAACCCGACGACCCCGATCGGCAGCGACCCCCAGATCACGTACCACGCCAGCCGGTAGTCGGCCTCGCCCCTCACCGACGGGTCCCTGAGCCCGCGCAGCCACGCGCGCGCGAACCGCCAGATGTCGACGCGGAAGTAGACGAGGACGGCGAGGATCGCCCCGACCTGGATCACCGCGGTGAACGCGGTGATCGACCGCTCGTCGACCTGGAGCCCGAGCAGCTTCTCCGCGACGGTCAGGTGCCCGGTGCTGGACACGGGGAGGAACTCGGTGAGCCCTTCGACGATCCCGAGGGCCAGCGCCTGCAGCAGGGTCACTCGGCCAGGCCCGCCTTCTCCAGCGCCTCGGCGGCGGTCCGCACGGCCATCCGGCGCTCCTCGAGCGAGCCGGGCGGGCAGGAGACGGTCAGCGTCGTGACCCCCGCGGCGGCGTAGGCCTGCAACCGGTCGGCGATGCGCTCGGCCGGGCCGAGCAGCGAGGTGGCGTCCAGGAACTCGAGCGGCACGGCGGCCATCGCGCCCGCGTAGTCCTTGGCCAGGTAACGGTCCTGGATCTCCGCCGCGGCGTCGCCGAACCCCATCCGGGTGGCGAGCGCGTTGTAGAAGTTGGTCTGCCGGCTGCCCATGCCACCGATGTAGAGCGCCGCGTTGGGGCGCACCGGGTCGGCGCAGGCCGAGACGTCCTCGCCCACCGACAGCGGCACAGTGGCGACGACGTCGAAGCCGTCGAGTGTCGCCCCGGTCTTCGCCCGTCCCGCGCGGACCGCGGCGAGCGACTCGCCGGAGTGCTCGGGCGAGAAGAACATCGCGAGCCACCCGTCGGCGATCTCCCCCGCCAGCTCGAGGTTCCGCGGGCCGACCGCGGCGAGGTAGACCGGGAGGTGCTCGCGGATGGGGTGCACGGTGAGCTTGAGCGGCTTGCCCGGCCCGCCGGGCAGCGGCAGCGTGTAGTGCTCCCCGGAGTACTCCACCCGCTCCCGCCGCAGCGCCATCCGCACGATCGCGACGTACTCCCGGGTGCGCCCCAGCGGCTTGTCGAACCGCACCCCGTGCCACCCCTCGGACACCTGCGGGCCGGACACCCCGAGCCCGAGACGGAACCGGCCCCCGGAGAGGGTGTCGAGCGTCGCCGCGGTCATGGCGGTCAGCGCCGGGGTGCGGGCGGGGATCTGGAAGACGGCCGAGCCGACGTCGACCCGCTTCGTCTGCGCGGCGACCCAGGCGAGCACGGTCGCCGCGTCCGAGCCGTAGGCCTCCGCTGCCCACACCACCGCGTAGCCGAGCCGGTCGGCTTCCCGGGCCAGCTCGAGGTTGTCCGCGTCGTCGCGGCCGCCGCCACCCCAGTAGCCCAGGTTCAGTCCCAGCCGCATACCGGAACTGTAGCGATCGACGCCCCCGCTAGCCTTCGCGTGCATGGAGCCCGGGATGGAACACCGTCCGGTCGGGCGGACGGGGCTGCGCGTGTCGCGGCTGGGACTCGGCACGATGACGTGGGGGCGCGACACCGAGGAGGACGACGCGGCGGCGCAGCTCAAGGACTTCGTCGACGCCGGGGGGACGCTGGTCGACACCGCGGACGTGTACGGCGACGGGGCCAGCGAGACGGTGCTCGGCCGGTTGCTCGGGTCGGTCGTGCCGCGCAGCGCCGTGCTCGTGGCCACCAAGGCGGTGGGCCGGACCGGGTCGGGGCCGATGGGGCGCGGCGCCTCGCGCGGGCACCTGCTCGCGGCGCTGGACGCGTCGCTGCGCCGGCTCGGGGTGGACGCGATCGACCTGTGGCAGCTGCACACCTGGGACGACGGCGTGCCGCTCGAGGAGACCCTCGCCGCGTTGGACACCGCGGTCGCGTCGGGCCGGGTGCGGTACGTCGGGGTGTCCAACTACACCGGGTGGCAGCTCGGGGCGGCCGTTGCGTGGCAGCGCGCGTGGCCGGGGCGCGCACCGGTGGTGTCGACGCAGGTGGAGTACTCACTGCTGCAGCGCGGCGTAGAGCGGGAGGTGCTGCCCGCGGCCCGCCACCTCGGGGTCGGCGTCGTCGCGTGGTCGCCGCTCGGCCGGGGGGTGTTGACCGGGAAGTACCGCACCGGCACGCCCGCCGACTCGCGCGCGGCGTCGCCGCAGTGGGAGCGGTTCATCACGCCGTACCTCGACGAGCGCGCCCGCGGGATCGTCGGCGCGGTCCTGACCGCCGCGGAGGGTCTCGGGGTGTCCCCGCTGGACGTGGCGCTCGCCTGGGTCCGGGACGCGCCCGGCGTGTCCTCGGTGCTCGTCGGGGCCCGGTCCGCGGCTCAGCTGCGCGGGTCGCTCGCCGCGGAGGAGGTCGAGCTGCCCGAGGAGATCCGCGAGGCGCTCGACAACGTGTCCGAGCCGGCGTGGGGCTACCCGGAGCGCTGGCCGACGGCATGAGCGTGCTCGTCCGGCTGCTGCAGCGGGCGGCGCGCGACGGCCACACGGTCGTCCCGGTGACCGTCGCGCGGGCCCTGCTCACCGGGCTGAACCTCGACGAGACCGGGCAGCGGGCCGACGGGGTCGCGACCCTGGACGAGGGGCTGCTCGCGCTCGACACCGTCGCCGCCGCCGAGGAGGCGGTCGCCGGGGAGGTACGCCGGCTGGTGGCGACGGGCGGGAGGGTCCGGGTCGTCGTCGGCCGTCCGCCCGACGCGCTCGCCCACGACGCGCACGCGCTCGGGCTGCGCGCCGCCGCGCAGCTGCTCGCCAACTGCTCCGACGGCGCCACGGTCACGCTCGCCGGTGAGCCGGGCGCGCTCCCGCCGCCGGGGCCGGGACGGGTGCTCGCCGACCTGGTCGCCTCCGCGGTCGTCCCGGTCGAGGAGGCACCGGCCGCGGAGGGACCGCTCGGCGACCTCGCCGCCGCGGTGCGCGGCGGCACGCTGCCCCCGGTGCCCGCCGACCCGCAGCGACGGGTCGTCGTCGTCCGCGCGGGCGACGCCGCCGAGGCCGCACACCGGGTGGTGCAACTCGTGGCGGACTCGATCCCGCGGGCACTCGGGCCCGCGCCCGCCGACGTGCAGGTGCTCACGCCGCTGCGCC
>DATGDX010000339.1:0-6046 GCA_035310665.1 Mycobacteriales bacterium
CCCGGTTGCAGCGCTAGCCCTTGCCGCGACCACCGCCGCCGCTGGCGTGACCGCGGCCGCCGCCGGAGGTCGCTTCGCTCACACCGCCGACGCGCTCTGGGCAGCCATCCAGCCGAACCCCTTCCCGCTGTCCGTCGCCGACGCCACGATGCCAAGCGAAGGACGGGGATGGGCTGGTCGTATAGTAGTCGAGCGAGACGACATCCTCTTCAGGCGCTGACCCTCACCGGCGTGACCCTTGTCGCCGCTCTCGCGGCGGTCCTCACCACCGGGCTCACCACCTCGCCCCCCGGGGACGTGCGGTTGCCCTGGTGGCTCGTGCTGCTCTACGCGAGCGCCGAACACAACGTCGCGCTCATCCGCGTGCGGCGGGAAGCCCACACCGTCTCGGCGAGCGAGATCCCCCTCGTGCTCGGCCTCGCCTACGTCAGCCCCGGGGCGCTCCTCCTCGCCCGGCTCGTCGGGTCGCTGGCCGTCCTCGGCGCGTGCCGACGCCAGCGGCCGCTGAAACCCGCGGTGAACCTGGGCGCCTTCCTCGCCGAGACCGGAGTCGCGATCGCGGCGTTCTACCTGGTCCTCGGGGGGCAACCGCTCCACGGGCCGCGGGCCTGGGTCGCCGGTCTCGCGGCCGCGGCTGCCGGCGGTGCCACGTCCGCAGCCTTGATCACGGCAACCGTCGGCGTGTACGAGCATGACCGCCGCGTCGCCTCCGCCGCAGCCGGCCAGGCCGTGAGCGGGGCGCTGGTCGCCACCCTCGTCGGGACGGGGGATGCTCGCCGTCTTCACCCTCGCGCACGGCCCCGACCTGCTCCTGCCCATGCTCGCCGCGGTCGTCGCCCTGCTGGCCGGGCACCGCTCGTACGGCCAGCTCGCGGAGCGCCACCGCAGCCTGCAGCAGCTCTACGAGTTCTCCCGCGCGGTCGCGCACAGCCACGACGCGGATCGGATCGCGGCGGTCGTGCTCGGCGAGAGCCGCCGGCTGCTCGGTGCGGGTACGGCCACCCTCACGCTGCCCCTGCCCGGCAGCGGCCTCGCGCAGCGGTGGACCCTGTCCGGGACGTCCCCTGTTCGGTTCGAGACCGTGTCCGCCACCCCGCGCGGCGCCAGCGTCGTGGACAGCGGGTGGCACGGCCCGTGGGTCGCGGTTCGCCACGCCTGGCGCGAACACGCGGCGCGGCGGCGCACCTTGTCGGCGCCGGTTGACGTCAGCCGGGCCGCCAGCGGGTCTCTCGCGGCGACGGACCGGTTCGGCGTGGTCCGCGCGTACACCCGGGAGCACCAGCGGCTCCTCGAAACGATCGCGAACCACGCGGCGGTGGCGTTCGACAACAGCCGCCTCGTGGAGCGGCTGCGCTACGAGACCCTGCACGACAGCCTGACCGGGCTGCCGAACCGCGTGCTGCTCACCTGCCGGCTCGACGAGCACCTCGCGCTCCCGGAAGCGGCGGCGGTCGTGATGCTCGTCGACCTCGACGGGTTCAAGGACGTCAACGACACGCTGGGGCACCAGGTCGGTGATCTCGTGCTTCGCGAGCTCGCCGGACGGCTGCGCGGCCACGTCGACGACGAGTGGCTGGTCGCGCGGTTGGGTGGCGACGAGTTCGCCTTGCTGCACCGGGGGCGGCTGTCCCCCGCTGCGGTGCGCACGGCCGCCGCCGGGGCGCTGCGCTGCCTGGCCCGCCCGGTCCTCGCCGGGGACATGGAGGTGGAGGTCGGCGGGTCCGTGGGGGTGGCCTACGCGCCGGACCACGCGCGCACCGGTGGGGATCTGCTGCGCGCCGCGGACCTGGCGATGTACGCCGCGAAGGCGCAGGGCGGCGGGGTGCGCGTCGCGGACGGCGGCGGGCGGGACCCACGGGCGCAGCCGGGGCTGGTCGGCGAGCTGCGCCGGGCGTTGCGCGCCGGCCAGCTGCACGTGGACGTGCAACCGAAGATCCGCCTCGGCGACGGCCGCGTCGACGGCGTGGAGGCGCTGGTCCGCTGGCGGCACCCGAGGCGCGGGCTGCTCGGCCCGGACGAGTTCGTTCCGGCGGCCGAGCGGGCGGGGCTGATCGGACGGCTGACCGCGGTCGTGCTGGAGACGGCCGTGGAGGAGTGTGCCCGGTGGCGCGACGAGGGATGGCCCCTCGGCGTGGCCGTGAACATCTCGGCGCGGACGCTGCACGACGACCAGTTCCCCCGGGCCGTCCGCAGCCTGCTCGTCCGCAACCGCCTGCCGAGCGGGATGCTCACCCTGGAGATCACCGAGGGCTCCGTGCTCGCGGACCCGCCACGCGCACTTGCCCACCTGCGGCAGCTGCACGACCTCGGGGTTCGGCTGGTGCTCGACGATTTCGGGACCGGCTACTCGTCGCTGTCCTGGTTACGGCGACTGCCGGTCGACCAGGTCAAGATCGACAAGGGGTTCGTGTCGAGGATGACGAGTGACCCCGAGGACGCGATCATCGTACAGACCGTGATCGACTTGGCGGGAAACCTGACCATCGAGACGGTGGCGGAAGGCGTCGAGGACGAGGCGACCGTCCGGCAGCTGCGGGCGCTCGGCTGCCAACTGGCCCAGGGGCACCACTTCAGCCCGTCGATACCCACCAGCCGGCTCGCGTCGTGGCTGTCCGACTGGCCGAACCGGATCGTCGACCTCGGCGTGGCCGCCCCACCGCGCCGCCCGCGCGCGGCGGTCATCGCTCTTCCCGATCACACCGAGCTCGCCCGGGGGGCGGTGGACCAGCGGCGGGGACGTGGCCGGTGACGAGGACCGCGCCACGCGCCGGGTCGAGCCGGTCGACAGTAGACGAAGCCGACGGGTTCAGTCACAATGAGTGACAGCAACGCCGTCGGGGGCCCAGCGAGGAGACGGTCCCCATGCGAGTGCTGGTCGTCGATGACGAGCCCGACGTGCTCCTGCTGTGCCGGCTGATCCTCGAGGCTGACGGGCACGAGGTGCGCACCGCGGGGGACGTGTCGACCGGCCTCGCCGCGGTGCGGCAGACGCGTCCCGACGTCGTGCTGCTCGACTTCGTGATGCCCGGCACCGACGGGCTGGAGATGCTCGAGCGGCTGCGCCGGATCCCCGAGGCACCGCCCGTGGTGATGTTCTCCGCGAAGGGCGAGCCCGCCGACCGGCTGCGCGGCCTGGCCGCCGGAGCCGCGGCGTACCTCGCCAAACCGTTCGAGCCCACCGCACTCGTGCGCACCCTCGAACAGGTCGCCGCGGAGAGCCCCGCCGCGCGCGAGGTCCGCCGCACGGTCGCGCTCGCTACGCTGGCCCGGAAGATGACCCGCCCCATCGGCGGGGGCCGCGGGCGCGGCTGACAGCCCCGCGTCCCCCAACAGTCCGGCGAGATCGCGGCGTACGCCGAACGTCGCGCCGTACCCTGCCAGCCATGCCCGGCGTCCCCGAACTGCTGGCCGCCCTCGTGCGCGCCACCGGGGGCGAGCCGCGGGAGGGGCAGCGACGGATGGCCGACGCGGTCGCGACCGCGCTGGCCACCGGCGAGCACCTGCTCGTGCAGGCGGGGACGGGGACCGGCAAGTCGTTCGCCTACCTCGTCCCCGCGCTCGCCGCGGACGAGCGTGTCGTCGTCGCGACGGCGACGCTCGCCCTGCAGGCGCAGCTGGTGGAGCGCGACGTCCCGCGCGCCGTCGACGCGCTCGCGCCGCTGCTCGGCCGCACACCGAGCTTCGCGGTCCTCAAGGGCCGGCGGAACTATGCCTGTCTGCTGCGTGTCCGCGACCGCGTCGGGGAGGAGCAGGGGGCCGGGGAGGGGGCACAGCCGGCGTTGCTGGAGGTGCCGACGTCCCGACTCGGGCGCGAGGTCACCCGGCTGCGCGCGTGGGCGGAGGAGACGACCACCGGCGACCGGGACGAGGTGTCCCCGGCCCCGCCGGACGACGCGTGGCGCGCGGTGTCGGTGTCCGCGCGTGAGTGCCTCGGCGCGGGGCGCTGCCCGTACGGCGAGGAGTGCTTCGCGGAGCGCGCCCGCGCCACCGCGCTCGAGGCCGACGTCGTGGTCACCAACCACGCGCTGCTGGCGATCGACGCGCTCGAGGGTGTGCCCGTGCTGCCCGAGGGCGCGGCCGTCGTCGTCGACGAGGCCCACGAACTCGTCGACCGCGCGACCGGCGCGGCCACCGACGAGCTCACCGTCGCCGCGGTCGAGTGGGCCGCCCGGCGGTGCCGGGGCGTGATCGCGGGCGAGGTCGCCGACGGGCTGGCCGACGCGGCGTCGGGGTTGTCCGGCGCGCTGCGCGGTGCCGCTCCGGGTCGGGTCGTCGCCTGGTCGCCGGTGCTGGGCGCCGCGCTGCGCGAGGTGCGCGACGCCGCGCACGCGGTCGTGTCGGCGTTCGGCGGTGAGCGCGAGCGCGGGGACGCCTCCCGGGAGGCCGACCGCCGCGCGACGCGGGGCGCCGTGGAGGCCGTCTTCGAGGTGGCCGAGCGGCTGCTCGCGCTGTCGGAGCACGACGTGGCGTGGGTGGAGACCGAGCAGCGCCGCCCGACGGCCCGCGCGGACGTCCTGCGCGTCGCACCGCTCGCCGTCGGCAACGTGCTGCGCGAGGCGCTGTTCGCCCGCCGCACCGTGGTGCTGACCTCCGCGACGCTGATGCTCGGCGGCTCGTTCGACAGCGTGGCGGGGTCGCTGGGGCTCCCGGTCCCTGCGCCCGTCGAGGGCGACTCGGTGGACGCCGCCTCCGTGGACGCCAGCGAGGGCCCCCGGTGGCGTGGTCTCGACGTCGGGTCGCCGTTCGACCACCCGCGGCAGGGTATCCTCTACGTCGCCGCGCACCTGCCTCGGCCGAGTCGGTCCGGGCTCTCGCCCGCGCTGCTGGACGAATTGACCGGGCTGATCCGGGCGGCGGGCGGGCGCACCCTGGGGCTGTTCTCGTCACGCCGCGCGGCCGAGGAGGCCGCCGCGGCGTTGCGGAGCCGAGTGGCCCTGCCCGTGCTGTGCCAGGGCGACGACGCGCTGGGTGCGCTCGTCCGCCGCTTCGCCGCCGAACCCCGGTCCTGCCTGCTGGGCACGCTGTCGCTGTGGCAGGGCGTCGACGTGCCCGGGGCGTCCTGCCAACTCGTCGTCATCGACCGGATTCCGTTCCCGCGCCCGGACGACCCGCTCGCGTCCGCCCGCTCGGCCGCCGTCGACGCGGCCGGTGGCAACGGGTTCCTGGCGGTCTCCGTCGCCCGCGCCGCCCTGCTGCTCGCCCAGGGCGCCGGCAGGCTGCTGCGGTCGGCGAGCGACCGCGGGGTCGTGGCCGTGCTCGACCCCCGGATGGCGCCGGGGCGCACGTCGTACTCCGCGTTCCTCGTCCGCTCGCTGCCGGCGTTCTGGTTCACGACCGACCCGGCACAGGTCCGCCGCTCGCTGGCGGCCATCGACGCCGCCGCGGGCTGACGCGGGCGCACCGGCTCACACGCGTCGCAGGACCGCGACGACGCGGCCCAGAACGGTCGCCTCGTTCCCCCGGATGGGTTCGTACGCCGCGTTGGCCGGCAGCAGCCACACGTGCCCGTCGCGTCGCTTGAACGTCTTCACGGTCGCATCACCGTCGATCATCGCCGCGACGATCTCGCCGTTCTCCGCCGCCGGTTGCTGGCGGACCACGACCCAGTCGCCGTCGGCGATCGCCGCGTCGACCATCGAGTCGCCGGCGACGCGGAGCAGGAACAGGGTGCCCTCGCCGACGAGCTGACGGGGGAGCGGGAAGACGTCCTCGACCGCCTGTTCGGCGAGGACGGGTCCGCCGGCGGCGATCCGCCCGACGACCGGGACGTACGCCGGCGGCGGCAGCGAGGCGTCCGGCTCGGGTGGCTCGTCCGCGTTCGCCGCCTCCGGCAACCGGATCTCCACGGCCCGCGGTCGGTTCGGGTCGCGATGCAGGTAGCCCATCCGCTGAAGGCTGGCCAGCTGGTGCGCGACGCTGCTCGTGCTGGTCAGCCCGACCGCGTCACCGATCTCCCGCATGCTGGGCGGGTAGCCCCGCCGCTCCACCGACTCCTTGATCACCTCCAGCACGCGGCGCTGCCGAGGGGTGAGCCCCGCGACGTCCG
>DATGDX010000340.1:0-5079 GCA_035310665.1 Mycobacteriales bacterium
GCCGAAGACGCTGGTCAGTGTACGCAGAGTGAGAGACTAAGACCCAGAGTATGACCAAAGTCCGCAAAACCGACAATTAGTATCACAGTGCGTGCCGTCGAAGTCTCCCCTCTGAGTGCTGTTGGTGACAGCTCCACTCGCGGCAAGAAGCGCCGCCTGGAGTGCTGCAGCACTGCAACCGTGACCGGGGGGGATCATGACTGTGTTCGACACCATGCCGTCGCGGCGGCTCGTCCGCGCGACGGCACCAGACACCAGGCGACCGGGGCGGCACTATCTGCGCGCCGCCGTGCTGACCGACGGGATCCTGGCGATCGCCGTCTGCTCGGCGGTCGCCGTGCTCGCCGCGGCGGGCCGCACGTGGATGGTGGCGCCCGCCGTCGCCGTCGGCTGGCCGGTCGCGGTCGCGGCGTGCGGCGGTTACCGCCGTCGGCCTCTCGGGCCGGCTCCCCGCGAGCTGAACGCGATCGTGTGGGCGGGACTGTGGCTCGTCGCACTGCTCGCCGTCGCCGGTGAAATCGCCTCGCACGAGGCCGTGCACCCGTACGTCACCGGCGGGGTCCCGGCGCTGACCCTGCTTGCGCTGGCCGGTCGGGTCGTGCTGCGGGCACGCGTGCGCGCGGGGTGGCGGACCGGGACGACGACGCGCCGCGTCGTTCTCGTCGGTCCCCGCACGTCCGTCGAGGCATTCCTGCGCCGGCTCGACGGGGTGCCCACTCCCGGCGTGATGGTCTCCGGCGCCTGCCTCGTCGACGGGGGAACGTCCCGCCGGGCGGTGGCCACCCGCCGCCGGCTGGTCCCCGTCTTCGGCGGCAGCGGCGACGTGGTTGCGGCGGCGCGGCGCACCCAGGCCCACGCAGTCGTCGTGCTGCCCTGCGAGCAGGTGGACGCTGCCCGGTTGCGCGCCCTCGCGTGGGAGCTGCGGGGGCTGGGCGCCGACCTCGTGGTCGCGCCCGGCGTCGCCGACATCGCGAACTCGCGACTGTCCGTCCACTCGATCGCCGGGCTGCCGCTGTTGCACGTCCACCCGCCGCTGCCCGACGGCGGGCCGCTCCTGTTCAAACACCTCGTCGACCGGGTCGCCGCCGCGCTCGCGGTCCTGCTGTTGCTGCCGTTCCTCGTCGCGATCGGCCTGCTCGTGCGGGCCACCAGCCGTGGTCCCGCGTTGTTCCGACAGCGCCGCGTCGGGCACGGGGGGCGCGAGTTCACGATGCTGAAGTTCCGCACCATGTACGACGGCGCGCACGCCCGGCGCCAGGAGCTCGATCACCTCAACGACTGCGCAGACGGGCTGCTGTTCAAGCTGCGCGACGACCCGAGAGTCACCCCCGTCGGGCGATGGCTGCGCCGGTTCTCCCTGGACGAGCTGCCGCAGCTGCTCAACGTCGTCGCCGGGCACATGTCCCTCGTCGGGCCGCGCCCGCCGCTACCGTCGGAGGTCGCCGGCTACGACGACGAGATTCGCCGCCGGCTGCTGGTCAAACCCGGCCTGACCGGCCTGTGGCAGGTCAGCGGACGCTCGGACCTGACGTGGGACGAGACGGTCCGGCTGGACCTGTTCTACGTCGAGAACAGGTCGTTCGGGCTCGACCTGTCGATCCTGTGCCGCACCGCCACTCCTGTGCTGCGAGGCACCGGTGCGTACTGACACTCGACTCAGCGCCCCCGTCCGCCTGTCCCGGCACCGGTGGCTGTCCCTGCTGTTCGTCGCCGCGGTCGCCGCGGCCTCCCTGCTCACCGGCTCGACCCGCCCGGCCCTGGCGGCAGGCGCCTGCGACCCGGGCAGCAACCCGATCGTCTGCGAGAACTCGAAGGCGGGCACGCCGTCGTCGGTGTGGGACGTCAGCGGCGGCGGTGACACGTCGGTCGAGGGTTTCGCCACCGACATGAGCGTCAACGCCGGCAGCCCGGTCAACTTCAAGATCGAAGCCGCGGTGGACTACGGCATCGACATCTACCGCGTCGGCTACTACGGCGGGAACGGCGCTCGCAAGGTGGCGACCGTGTCGCGCACCGGGCCGCTCGCCCAGCCCGCCTGCCTCACCAACGAGGAGACCGGCCTCATCGACTGCGGCAACTGGTCGGTGTCGGCCACCTGGTCGGTGCCCGCCGACGCGGTGTCCGGGGTGTACTTCGCCAACCTCGTGCGCAAGGACAACGGCAGCAACAATCACGTCGTGTTCGTCGTGCGCAACGACGCGAGCAGGTCCGATGTGCTGGTGCAGACCTCGGACACCACGTGGCAGGCCTACAACGACTACGGCGGCAACAGCCTCTACGTCGGGGCTCCCGGCGGGCGCGCGTTCAAGGTCAGCTACAACCGCCCGTTCCACTCGCGGATCACCACGCCGGAGGGCCGGGACTTCTTCTTCAGCGCGGAGTACTCGATGGTCCGGTGGCTGGAGGCCAACGGGTACGACACGACGTACACGACCGGAATCGACAGCGACCGCCGCGGCGCGCTCATCAAGAACCACAAGGTGTTCGTCTCGGTCGGGCACGACGAGTACTGGTCGGGGGCGCAGCGGGCGAATGTGGAAGCGGCCCGTGACGCCGGGGTCAACCTCGCGTTCTTCAGCGGCAACGAGGTGTACTGGAAAACCCGGTGGGAGCCGAGCATCGACGCGTCCGGCACGCCGTACCGCACGCTGGTCAGCTACAAGGAAACCAAGGCGGACGCGAAGCTAGCTAGTCACGAGTCGGGCGGACTGGGCGGAGCGGGCCCGCCGGCTGCGGGAGCACGGGATGAGCGTGAGCGCCGCCGAACGCCACGGGGCCGGCCGGGTCGTGCTCGAGTCGTACTCCGAGACCGGTTTCAACTACCGGATGACGGACATCCAGGCGGCCGTGGGCCTCGCCCAGCTGCGCCGGTTGGACACGATCGTCGCCCGTCGCCGCGCGGTGGCCCGACCGCTACCGGGAACTGCTCGCGGATGTGCCCGGCCTGGTTACCGTGACCGACCCGCCCCACGCGACCACGAACTACCAGTCGTTCTGGGTGCTGTTGCCGGACGACTTCCCGGTCGCCCGCAACGAGCTGCTGTCCCGGTTTGAGGCCGCCGGCGTCTCGCCGCGCCGAGGGATCATGGCGAGTCACCTGGAGCCGGCGTACGCCGACCACCCGCACGTCGATGTGCCGGTGACCGAGCGGCTGGCTCGGCAGTCGTTGATCCTGCCGCTCTACCACGAACTCTCCGAACCAGCGCAGGACCACGTCGTCGCCGTGCTGCGCCGGGCGGCCGGAATGGCTGCGGCGTGAGCGGGATTCCGTTGCTGCTCGTCGGGTGCGGGGGGTTCGCCCGGGAGACCGCCTGCGCGGTGCACGCGGTCAACAGCGTCGCCCCCACGTTCAGGCTGCTCGGGTTTCTCGACGACGCGCCCCACCGGCAGGGAACGGTGGTCGACGGGCTGCCCGTGCTCGGGCCGGTCGAGGCGGCGCTCGCCCATCCGGAGGCCCGCCTCGTGGTGTGTACCGGCTCGCCGCCCGGCTCGTCGATTTCTACGGAGCCGTGGTCGCCGCCGGCGCGCCGTCCCGTCCCCGGGTGACGGTGGAGATGGTTCGGACCGCGGCGGTACGGGCTGCGGGGGCGGCGAAGGCGGCGCTGGTCGCATGAGACCGCACACGACCGGCGGGCCGGGGACATGCAAAGGAGCCGAGGAGAGAGACCGATGACAACTGACTCCATACCCCTTGTGGACCTGGGGGTGCAGCGGGACGCGATCGCGGAGGACGTCGCGGCCGGGTTCGAGCGGGTGCTCAAGAGCTGCGGGTTCGTGGGGGGACCGGAGGTCGCGACGTTCGAGGAGCAGTTCGCCGCGTTCAGCGGCGCCCGCTACTGCGTGGGCGTCGCGAACGGCACCGACGCGATCGAGCTGGCCCTGCGCGCGCTGGACATCGGCGCGGGCGACGAGGTCGTCGTTCCGGCGAACACGTTCGTGGCGACCGCCGAGGCCGTGGTCCGGGTGGGCGCGAGCCCGGTGTTCGTCGACTGCGATCCGGACACCTACCTGATCGACCCGGCGCGGGCGCGCGCCGCGCTGGGTCCGCGCACCCGGGCCGTGGTCTTGGTGCACCTGTAACGGCCAGCTCGCACCGGTCGCCGAGCTCGCCGCGGCCGTGCACGGCACCGCGGTGGGAGCTGGTCGCGGACGGTGCGCAGGCGCAGGGCGCGACGGCCGGGGACGACGGCATCGCCGCGCGCGTGCGGGCGGCGGCGACGAGCTTGTACCCCGGGAAGAACCTCGGGGCGTACGGCGACGCCGGGGCCGTGCTGACCGACGACGTCGAGCTGGCGCGCCGGGTGCGGCGGATCGGCAACCACGGCAGCGAGCGGACGTACGTCCACGACGAGTTCGGGGTGAACTCGCGCCTGGACGCGCTGTAGGCAGTGGTGCTGCGCGCCAAGCTCGCCCGCCTCGCGGCATGGAACGAGGCACGCCGCCGCGCGGCCGCGCGCTACGACGAGCTGCTGGCCACGCTGCCGGACGTGACCCGCCCGGGAACCCGCCCCGGCAACGTCCACGTCTCGCACCTCTACGTGGTCCGCGTGCCGCGCCGCGACGACGTCGTACGCCGGCTCAACGCCGCCGGCGTCGGTGCCGGGATCCACTACCCGGTGCCGGTGCACCGCCAGCCTGCGTTCGCCGGCTACCGCTGCGGGCCCGGCGGCTGCCCGGTCGCCGACCGGGCCGGCGGCGAGATCCTGTCCCTGCCCCTGTTCCCGGGGATCACCGCAGAGCAGCAGGAGCGGGTGGTGTCCGCGCTGGCGGAGGCGCTGGCGGGGGAGCTGTGACGACCGCGTTCGTCCACCCCCAGGCGCTGTGCGAATCGGTGTCGGTGGGGCCGGGAACGCGGGTGTGGGCCTTCGCGCACGTCATGCCCGGCGCGGTCGTCGGCGCGAACTGCAACATCGGCGGCGGCGCGTTCGTGGAGTCCGGCGCGAGGCTCGGCGACGGTGTCACGGTCAAGAACAACGTGCTGGTCTGGGACGGCGTCACCGTCGAGGATGAGGTGTTCCTCGGCCCGGCGATGGTCTTCACCAACGACCGCACACCCCGGGCCTACATCCGCAAGGGCCC
>DATGDX010000341.1:0-8160 GCA_035310665.1 Mycobacteriales bacterium
CACCGAGCACCGGGACACGCTGAACTACCTGGTGGATAAGCTGCGTCGCCTGCTGGGCAGCGACGAGGCGGTGGTCGCCATCCACGGCGGCGTCCGGCGGGACCTCCGGCGTACCACTCAGGAGCGCTTCACCCAGGACCGGGACGTCGTGCTCCTCGTCTGCGGAGGTCGCCGACGAGGCGCGCTACCAGCTGGTCGTGCTCTGCCCGGACGCCGCACGCTGGCAACGGCGGGTCAAGAGGCGCGAAAGAGGCCGAGGAGATCCTGCGAACCCGCGGCGCTGCGGGTCGCACCTACCGCCCCTCGAGGCGGCCGGACAGACGGTCGGGCTGCGGCTCGCCGAGGTGTACCAGTGGCTGCTCATGCCATCGTCAGCCCGAGATCCGCCGGGCGTGCGCTGGGAGGCACTGCGCTCCGACGGGCGCGACGCGATCGGCCGGCGTGCCTCGGACAAGCTGCTGCAGGCCGACTTGGTGCGGGTCGAGATGGCGCCGGTGTTCGTGGGCATGGACCTGCGCGGCGTGCTCGCCCCCTGTGGGAGAGCGGGCACGTCAGCGTCGGAAAGCTGTGGGAGACCTACGCGACGTACCTGTATCTCGCGCGGATGCGTGACGTCGACGTGCTGAATGCGTGCGTCAGGCGCGGCTCGTCGTACCCGGGGTGGGACATCGAGGCGTTCGCGACAGCGTCGGCGTACGACGAGGAGACCGGCCGCTACTCGGGCCTCGTCCTGGACGACGACGCGTCGGCCGCCACGAACACCACCCTGGTCGTCAAGCCAGACATCGCCCGTGACCGCTGCCTACGGTGCGGATGCCACTCGGCCGACTGCGCCTGCGCGGACACCCGAGAGCAACGCGCGGTTTCATCGGGCGCGCCAGGTTGCGACACCGGCGAGCGGGGTGACGAGACCGTCGACCGCTCGTGGTCGAAGCCGACCCGGTTTCACGGGGCGGTGGCGCTGAACTCGGAACGGATGGGCCGGGACCTCATGCGGATTCAGCAGGAAGTGCTCGCCCACCTGCAGAACACGCCCGGTGGGCGCATCAGCATCACCGTCGAGCTGCAGGGACACAGCAACGGCTACGACGAGGCGACCGTGCGCACGGTGAACGAGAACGCGCGGACACTGCGGTTCGAGCAGTTCGGGTTTGAACAGTCCGAAGAATGACGGTACGGAGCCGCGGCGGGTTCGGGACTGGGCCTGAGGCTGAGGTCCCAGGTGTTGCCTGGGTCGGGCCGGGTTCGCGTCGCGGTCTCGGCATGCTCAATGACAGGCTGATGGCCGACCGATTGAAGTCGAAGCGTGGCATTAGCCCGAACGGTGCAAGCAATGGGGTCCGAAGGTGTATCGGAGAAACTTGAGCGCTGCCGACTACAAGGCAAGGGCGGCCACTGGCCAAGACGCAGTGGTAGTAGGGGCATCGGGGGTGGGCATCCACCCGGCTTGGGCCGGTGTCAATTCCGGGCAAGAGGAGACGGACAAGCATGGTTAACTATCTTCTAAAGAAGGCCTTGGGGGTTGCGGTCAAGCAAGTCGCGGTGGTCGCGCTGGAGGCTGCAGCTAATCGAGCCGATCGTGCAGGCAACTCTAAGCTGGCTACCGCAATTACGGGCGCGGCTTTCGTGGTCAGTCCAATGCGCATGCTGTTCGAGTCGACAAGCTACGACAGCGACAGGTCGCGCGACGCGTCCCCTCAGGCTGGAACCACTGCCACAGCGGACGGTCCCCACGTATGCCCGGATTGCAGAGATCAGTTTCTGTCCGAAGCTGGCATGCACCGGCACCAGGTCAGCAAACATAGGTCACGAGGTTGAGGCTCGGTAATGACGTTCGACTCGACCATGCGTGAATCCTAGTCGTCCATGGTCCAACGGGCCGCCGCGAAGAATGAAAATGGGGTGTCGTCCGGAAGCGTCGGGTAACCGCGGTCACGCTGGATCCGGAACGGATGGGCCGCGACCTCATGCGGATTCAGCAGGAAGTGCTCACCCACCTGCAGAACGCGCCGGCCGGCCGCATCAGCGTCACGGTCGAGGTGCAGGGAGACAGCAGCGGCTACGACGAGACCACTGTGCGGATCGTGAACGAGAACGCGCGCACCTGCGGTTCGAGCAGTTCGGCTTCGAGCAGTCGTAACGACCGAACGGCGAGGCAGTGCCACGATGGGCACGAGGCGTGCCGACTGTCCGGGCTGATCTCGGTCGGTAAGCCCTAGCTAGGGGACCCGGCACGGTTCGTTCGGCGACAGTCGGGGAGGCTGGGCATACCGTGGTGGTCATCGTCCGCCGGCGGGGGGCGGGGCGAGGAGGGACGGGATGAGCGGAGAACGGGTATCCGCCGCGGATGCGGCGTGGCTGCACATGGACCGACCGACGAACCTCATGGTGATCAACGCACTGCTGTGGTTCGACGCGCCGCTGGACCGGACGGTGCTGGCCAAACGCATCGAGTCGCGGTGGATCGACCAGTACCCGCGGTTCCGGCAGCGGGTGGTCGAGGGGCGGCTGGGGCTGCTGGGGCCGCACTGGGAGGACGATCCGCGGTTCGCATTGGAGAACCACCTGCACCACCTGGCGCTGCCGGCGCCGGGGGATCAGGACGCGCTGCAGGCCTTCGTCGGCGACATGATGAGCGTTCCGATCGATCGGACCAAGCCGTTGTGGCAGGTGTACCTCGTCGAGGGGTACGGGTCGGGCTGTGCGGTGCTGATCCGCGTGCACCACAGCGTCGCCGACGGGATCGCGATGGCCCAGGTGGTGTGGTCGCTCACCGATGACGCTCCCGAGCCTCCCGCCAAGGAGGACAGCGACCCTGACAGCGGGCGGCGGGGCGGCTGGCCGAGCCAACTCACCCCACTCGTCCCGCTCACGAGGCCGGCGCGGGCGGTTGTCGCGACGTCGTGGCGGGTCACCGGCGCAGCGGTGGCCTCGGGCCGGGGACTGGCCGCGCACCCGAGCCGAGTCGGCAACGCGGCCGCGACCGGGTGGGACGATGCCACGGCCCTGGCGAAGCTGGTGTTCACCCCACCCGAGGCCCGCACCGCGGTGACCGGTGAGACCGTGGTGGCCAAGCGGGCGCTGTGGTCCGACCCGATTCCGCTCGACGACGTCAAGGCGATCGGGCGGGCGGCCGGGGCGACGGTCAACGACGTCCTGCTGGCCGGGGTCACCGGGGCGCTGCGCCGCTACCTGGAGGCGCACGGAACCGTGGTGGACAACATTCGCACGTTGGTTCCGGTCAACCTGCGCCCGCTCGACCGGCCGGTGCCAGCCACGCTGGGTAACAAGTTCGGGCTGGTATTCCTGGACCTGCCGGTCGGTCTCGACACCTCGCTGGCCCGACTTGGCGAGCTGTCCCGCCGGATGGCGGCGATCAAGAATTCGCCGCAGGGGGTGATGACGTTCGGCCTGCTGACCGGGATCGGACACACCCCCATGCAGGTGGAGAAGGCGATCGTCGACTTCTTCACCGCCAAGGCCAGCGCGGTGGTGTCGAACGTGCCGGGACCGCGCGCGCCGTGGTCCATCGACGGCGTTCCGGTCGCGGGCATCATCGCCTGGGTCCCTCGCTCCGGTGACGTCCCGCTGGGAGTGTGCGTCTTCACCTACGGCGGCAACGTCTACGTCGGCATCGCCGTCGACGCGGACCTCGTCCCCGAGCCGCAGACGATCGTTGCCGCGTTCCGCGACGAACTCGACACGCTCATGCGGCAGGCCACGAAGCCGGCTGAGGCGCCCGTCCGCCCGCGAGTCTGGCGCCGGGGCGGGCGCCAGGCAGATGACGAAGGGCCCCCGCCCGGAGCGGACCTTCCCACGCCCCTGGCACGACCCGTCGGCGAGCACGACCCAGGGAAGCAGGTACGCCGGCGGCGGGCGTAGCGCGCTGCCTGTTAGATGAGGCACATGAGTAGCGCTGCGACCACCCTCTCGATCGCCTCGATCCTCGCCGAGTCCGCGCGTCGCTATCCCGACCGGGTCGCGCTCCTGCTTACGGAGCGCGAGATCACCTACGCCACACTGTGGGACCAGGCGCGTCGCTACGCCGCTGTGCTGCGCGACCGCGGCATCGAGCCCGGCGACCGCATCGGCCTGCTCATCCCGAACGTCCCCGACTTTCCCCGGGCCTACTACGCAGTGCAGGCGATCGGCGGTGTTGCCGTGCCTGTCCACGCGCTGCTCACCGCGGAGGAGATCGCGTACATCCTGAGCGACTCCGGTGCCAAGATGCTGGTCTGCGCCGGCTCGCTGCTCGGGGAGGGCGGCAAGGGCGCGGAGCTCGCCGGCATCCCGCTGCTGTCGGTCTTCGCCTCCGAGGACACCGGCGTAGCCCCGATGGAGAAGCTCGCGGCGGAGGTCGTGCCGGTCGCGTCGTACGTCGACCGCCGGCCGGACGACGACGCTGTGATCTTCTACACGTCGGGGACGACCGGCAAGCCGAAGGGCGCGCTGCTCTCTCAGCTCAACATGGTGATGAACGCCCAGCTCGTCGCGACCGACGTCCTCAAGATCAGTGCTGACGACATCGTCCTGGGCTGCCTGCCGCTGTTCCACGCGTTCGGCCAGACCGTCACCATGAACGCCGGCTTCCGCGCCGCGGCGACGATCGTGATGATGCCGCGCTTCGACGGCGCCGCCGCGCTCGACCTGCTCGTGCAGCACCATGTGACGATCCTGCAGGGCGTCCCGACGATGTACCTCGGGCTGCTCGAGGCCGCCCGCGCCGACGAGCGCCGCCCCCAGCTCCAGTTGGCGGTCTCCGGCGGGGCGTCGCTGCCCGTGGCGGTCCTCAAGAGGTTCAAGGAGGTTTTCGGCGCGGACATCGCCGAGGGCTACGGCCTGTCGGAGACCTCGCCGGTGGCGACGTTCAACCAGGAGGTGTTCGGGCGCAAGCCCGGCTCCATCGGCCACCCGATTTGGGGGGTCGAGGTCGAGATCGCGAACGCCGAGCTCGAGGACCGCATCGAGCTGCTCCCGACGGGCGAGATCGGCGAGATAGTGATCCGCGGCCACAACGTGATGAAGGGCTACTGGAACCGCCCCGAGGCGACCAAGGCCGCGATCGTCGACGAATGGTTCCGATCCGGTGACCTGGCCGTCAAGGACGAGGAGGGGTTCATCTCCATCGTCGACCGGAAGAAGGACATGGTTCTGCGGGGCGGGTTCAACGTCTACCCGCGTGAAGTCGAGGAGGTCCTCGCCCATCACCCGCGGGTGCACCAGGTGTCCGTCATCGGGATCCCCGACCCGCAGTACGGCGAGGAGATCTGCGCGGTGGTCGTGAAGGACCCATCGGCGGCCGGCGTCCCGGATGCCGAACTGCGGGCCGAGATCACGGGGTACGCCAAGGAGCACCTCGCGAAATACAAGTACCCGCGCCGGATCGAGTTCGTGGACTCGTTCCCGCTCGGCCCGTCGGGCAAGGTGCTCAAGCGTGAGCTCGTGGAGCAGTTCCGGGACCAGTGATCTGGTCCGCGGGGCCTCGAGGTAGTGCAGGTCGCGACGTCGATATCTCCCGATTAAGATCGGGGGCGAGCCCCGTGGCCCCGAACAGCGACGCCAGTCTCGTTCCCGTGGACGTCCCAGCCGGGGCTGGGAGGATGACCCGCGTGCGGATGACACGGATGACGCGGCCCGACGTCCCCGTCGGGATGGCGTCATGGATGGAGTCGTGGCCGGATCACCCGCCGCGAACCGGTGAGGCGCGGCGGTGAACCCGCCGTTCGAGGTGCTCACCATGGGCCGGGTCGGCGTCGACATCTACCCGCTGCAGATCGGTGTCGGGCTGGAGGACGTCGAGACGTTCGGCAAGTGGCTCGGGGGCACCGCGACCAACGTCGCGGTCGCCGCCGCACGGTACGGGCGTCGCAGCGCGGTCATCAGCCGGGTCGGTGACGACCCGTTCGGACGGTTCGTGCACAAGGCGCTGCGGGGGTACGGCGTCGACGACCGCTACGTCACCGCCGTGGCGGATCTGCCGACTCCCGTCACCTTCTGCGAAATCTTCCCTCCCGACGACTTCCCGATCTACTTCTACCGGTGGCCGAAGGCTCCCGACCTCGAGATCGGGGTCGACGAGCTCGACGTGGAGGCACTCCGGTCCGCCGGAATCTTCTGGATGACCGCGACGGGGCTGTGCATCGAGCCGAGTCGCAGCGCGACGCTGGCCGCGCTGCGAGCGCGCGGCCGTAGCGGCATCACGGTGTTCGACCTGGACTACCGCGCTCAGTTCTGGTCCTCACGCGAGGAGGCACGCCGCTGGGTGCAGCAGGCGTTGCCGCACACGACGGTCGCGGTCGGCAACCTCGACGAGTGCGACACCGCGGTCGGCGTGCGTGAGCCGCAGGCGGCGGCCGAGGCGCTGCACGGCTTCGGCGTCGACCTGGCCGTGGTCAAACAAGGGCCGAAGGGCGTGCTCGCCCACGACCGGCGCGCGGCGGTCGAGGTCCCGCCGGTGCCGGTGGAGGTTGTCAACGGCCTCGGTGCCGGCGACGCGTTCGGCGGTGCGCTCTGCCACGGTCTGCTCAGCGGATGGGACGTGGAACGCGTCATGCGTTTCGCCAATGCGGCCGGCGCCATCGTCGCGTCCCGCCTCGCCTGCTCGGACGCGATGCCGACGGCCGAGGAGGTGGAGGCCCTCCTGAAGGAGGCGGTCCATGCTTGACGCCACTGCGATCACCGAGACCCGCAGCCGACGCCCCCAGGCCATCGCCGAGGCCGCGGCCCGCCGCGCCCGCCACCCGGCACTGCTCGGCGACAACGGCCGGTTGATGGTCGTCGCCGCCGACCACCCGGCCCGCGGCGCGCTGCGGGCCGGTGAGCGGCCGATGGCGATGGCCGACCGGGTCGACCTGCTCGAGCGGCTATGTCTCGCGTTGTCGCGCCCCGGCGTCGACGGCGTGCTGGGCACCGCCGACATCCTCGAGGACCTGCTGCTGCTCGGCGCCCTCGACGGCAAGCTCGTCATCGGCTCGATGAACCGGGGCGGCCTGGCGGGGACGGTGTTCGAGATGGACGACCGGTTCACCGGGTACGACGCCGCGGGGCTGGCCGCAATGGGCTTCGAGGCCGGCAAGATGCTGCTGCGGATCGACCCGAATGATCCCTCGACCGTCGCGACGCTGGAGTCCTGCGCCCGCGCCGTGACCGACCTCGCCAGGCGCGGCCTGATGGCCATGGTGGAGCCGTTCATCGCCCACCGCATCGACGGACGGGTCCGCAACGACCTGTCGCCAGAGGCAGTGATCCGCTCCATCACCGTGGCGGCCGGGCTCGGCTCGACCTCGGCGTACACCTGGCTCAAGCTCCCGGTCGTCGACGACATGGAGCGGGTGATGGCCGCGTCCACATTGCCCGCGCTGCTGCTCGGCGGCGAGGTGCCGGACGACCCGGAGCAGGCTTTCCAGCGGTGGTACAAGGCGCTGCGCCTGCCGACGGTGAAGGGACTCGTGGTGGGGCGGTCGCTGCTGTTCCCGCCCGACGACGACGTCGCAGCCGCGGTCGACACCGCGGTGAGCCTGCTCTGAAGGGACCGACGTGGACGAGAAGTTCTTTCTCCGGTCGGGCAGCACCGCCCGCGGCCCGTTCGCGCTCACCCTGTCCCCTGAGCAGGCCGGCTGGACTTTCGGCGGGCTGCGCGTCCTGGACCTCGCGCCCGGCCAGTCCGCGTCGTTCGCCTCCGGTGAGGACGAGCTGCTCGTACTCCCCCTGGCCGGTGGGTGCACGGTCAAGGCGGACGGCCGGCGCTTCGACGTCGAGGGGCGTCGCGACGTCTTTTCGCGGGTCACCGACTTCGTCTACGTCCCGCGCGACGCGCAGGTCGAGGTGACGTCTCCGGCTGGCGGGCGCTTCGCGCTGCCCGCCTCGCGCTGCTCGCGCGCACTGCCGGCTCGCTACGGGCCGGCGGAGGACGTGCCCGTCGAGCTGCGGGGCGCCGGGTTGGCCAGCCGCCAGGTGAACAACTTCTGTTCGCCCGAGGGCTTCGAAGCGGACAAGCTCATTGCGGTCGAGGTGCTCACCCCGGGCGGCAACTGGTCGTCGTACCCACCGCACAAGCACGACGAGACGCGTGCCGGCGAGGTCGCCCTCGAGGAGATCTACTACTTCGAGGTCGCCCAGGACGGGCCCGGGTATCAGCGCGTCTACACCTCCGGTCCGGGG
>DATGDX010000342.1:0-3244 GCA_035310665.1 Mycobacteriales bacterium
GAGCTGCTCCGGATCGCGGCCGCCGACCTGCTCGGCCGCCTCGACGTCCGCGAGGTGGGCGAGGCGCTCACCGACGTGACCGCCGCGACGCTGGCCGCCGGACTCGCCGCCGCCACGGCGGAGGTGGAGCGGGAGCGGGGCGGCCCGCTGCCGGTGCGCTTCGCGGTCGTCGCGATGGGCCGGCTCGGCGGGCACGAGCAGGGTTACGGCTCGGATGCCGACGTGTTGTTCGTCGTCGACTCCGCCGAGGTGTCGGAGTCGGAGGCGAGCGCGATCGGGCACGCGGTCGCCGGCGAACTGCGCCGGCTGCTCGCGGTGCCCGGCCCTGACCCGCCGCTCGAGGTCGACGCGGACCTGCGGCCCGAGGGCCGGCGGGGGCCGCTGGTGCGCACGCTCGCGTCGTACGGCGCCTACTACGACCGCTGGTCGTCGATCTGGGAGGCCCAGGCGCTGCTGCGGGCGGAGCCGATCGCGGGTGACGCGGCGCTCGGGGAGCGCTTCCGGGCGCTCGTCGACGGCGTGCGCTGGCCCGCCGGCGGCATCGATGCGGCGGCGGTTCGGGAGATCCGCCGGATCAAGGCGCGGGTGGAGGCCGAGCGGTTGCCGCGGGGGGCGGACCCCGCGACGCACACGAAACTCGGGCGGGGAGGGCTGGCCGACGTCGAGTGGAGCGTGCAGCTTCTCCAGTTGCGGCACGCCCACGCCGTCCCCGCGCTGCGCACCACGCGCACGCTCGCCGCGCTGCGCGGCGCCGCCGCCGCGGGGCTGCTGGCCCCCGACGATGCCGCCGCGCTCGAGGCGGCCTGGGTCCTCGCCTCCCGCGTCCGCAACGGCATCGTGCTCTCGCGCGGCCGCCCCGCGGACAGTTTCCCCAGCGACGTCCGCGCGCTCCGCGCGGTCGCTCGCGCCGTCGGCTACCCCCCCGAGCGCTCGTCGCAGCTGCTCGAGGACTACCGGCGGGCGACCCGGCGCGCCCGAGCGGTCGTGGAGAGGGTCTTCTACGGATGAGCGTCGTATTCGAACCGCTCGTCCTTCCCCGCGCCACGGCGCGGCAGGTGGCGGTCGCGGGGGTGCGGTTCGCGGTGCAGCGGGGCGGGAACGAGGGCGCGGCCGCGACCCCCGTGCTGCTGCTGCACGGCATCCCGCTGACGGCCGTGATGTGGCGGGACCTGTTCGCGGAGCTGGCCCGGGACCGGGTCGTGGTCGCCCCCGACCTGAAGGGCCTCGGCCGCAGCGAGTCGAAGGCGCCGTACGACCTCGCGTCCCTCGCCGCCGAACTCGCCGCGCTCGTGCTGCACGAGGTCGACGCCCCGGTCGACGTCGTCGGCCACGACCGGGGCGGCTCGCTGGCGATCGCGCTGGCCGCGGCCCGCCCGGAACTGGTGCGCCGCCTCGTCGTCCTCGGCGCGCCGGCGCGGGGTCTCGACTGCCTGCGCGCCTGGCCCCTCCCGCTGGCCGCGCTGCCGCTGCTGCCCGAGGTGCTGGTTTCGCTCGGCGGCCGGCGCGTGGTCCGGGCGATGCTGCGCCACGGCTGGCGGGCGGCGCGGCCGCTCGATCCGACGGTGCGGGCGCACTACGAGCAGGCGTACGCCGATCCCGCACGGCTGCGGGCGATGCTCGCCTACTGCCGGGCCTGCCACGGCCTCGGCCCCGGGAACCGTCGCACCTCCGCCGCGGCGGCCCGCCCGCGTCCCCGTCCGGAACGGGCGCTGGTCGTCTGGGGGGCGCGTGACCCCGTGGTGCCCCTGTCGGTCGGTGACCGCGTCGCGCGCGACCTCGGCCCGGGCACCGCGATGACGACCGTCCCCGACGCCGGGCACTTCGTCCTGGAGGAGGCGCCCGAGGTGGTCGTCCCCGCAGTCGCGGCCTTCCTGCGCGCCCCGTAGCCGCGCCGTCGACGAGCGCATCCCGCCGCGTTTACACGGTCCTCACCAGGGTGTACGCCGCCAACGTGGCCGAGTCGACGATCGCGCCGCGTTCCACCATGCGCACGAACTCGTCGTCGGTGACGAACTCATGCACCATGTCCTGCTCGGTCGCTTCGCGCGCCGGCTTCCCCGGCTCCAGCCCGGTGGCGAGAAAGACGTCGAACCCCTGGCTGCAGAACCCGGACGCCGTGTACAGGTGTCCAAGGCGTCGCAGCTGGCGAGCCCGAAGACCCGTCTCCTCGGCCAGTTCGGCCCGCGCCAGTTCGATGGCCGACCCCGTGCGGGCGTCCCACGACCCTTGCGGGAACTCCCACGTCCGCCGGCCCAACGGGTAGCGGTACTGCTCCACGAGCCAGAAGCCGTCCGGCTCCCGCGGCACCACCAGGGCGAAGTCCGGCTTGTCCACGACGCCGTAGACCCCGTGCGAGCCGTCCCTCCACTCGACCCGGTCCTCGCGCACGCTCATCCACCGATTGCGGTACACGACGCGGCTGTCGAGGGCGCGCACCGGCCGATGGCGCGTCACGGTCGCGGTGCGGGGGAGGCCGCCGGCAGCGGCACGTCCGCTGTGATCAGGTGGTGGACGACGGGCGGCTCGGTGAGATGCCGATGGGCCGCTTCCTCGGCGCGCTGGTCGAACACCGTCAGCCGCACCTCGTGCTGTCGTGCGTGCTCGCCCCAGGTCGGCACCGTGAACGTCTCCACGAAACGCCCCGGGTCCGTCGGATCACGGAACAGCCCCCAGCGGTGCGCCCCCGTCCGGCGGCGTGACCGCGACACCACCGACATCGCGGCGGCGAACTGCTCCTCCTCGCCGGGCGCGACGCGGTACTCCAGGATCACGAGAACGGGTCCGGCGTCGGGGTCCACCCCGTCCATGAGCGGCGCGCGCCAGTGCGCCGAGGGTGTCGGATCGATCTGGGTCACGTCGATCAGGGGGAACCACCGGGCGGCGACGGTGGCGACTCCCACCAGCGCGGCGGCGATGGCGAGCGCGCCGCCGACCCCCACCTCGTCCGCGACGACTCCCCACAGGACGCCGCCGGCCGCCTGGCCACCCATGAACACCACGAGGTAGTAGGAGAGGGCCCGGGCGCGGACCCACCCCGGCAGCACCGCCTGCGCCGACGCGTTCAGGCTGCTGAGCACCGTCATCCACGCCCCGCCCGCCAGCGCGAGCACGGCCACGGCGAGCTCCCAGCTCCGGGTGACGGCGAGACCCACGAGTGCCCCGGCGTACACGAGGAACGCCACGGCGATCAGCGCGTCGAGCGACAGCCACCGGCGCAGCCGCGGGAGAACCAGGGCCGCGGCCA
>DATGDX010000343.1:0-2311 GCA_035310665.1 Mycobacteriales bacterium
CTGTTCCTGCTGCCCGGCTACTCCCCGGAACTCAACCCCGACGAGTGGGTCTGGAAGAACATCAAGGCCGACCGCGTCGGCCGCGCCGGTGTCACCGGAGCCGACGACCTCAAGGCCAAGGCCGTGTCCGCGCTGCACCGCCTGCAGAAACTGCCCCATCTCATCCGTGGTTTCTTCGCCGACTCGAATTTGCGGTACATCACCGCCTGATCCACTTACTTACGATCCCCTTGGGATATCGGTTCGACAGCAGAGGTTCTTCAGTTGCCGGCTCGGGCGTCTCGTCGACAGCTGCGGGAGCGCATCGCCTCGCCAAGAACACGCCCCTCCGCCTGAGGCGGGACGGGGACGCCGAGCAGCGTGGCGATAGTAGGTGCGACGTCCACGAGCTCGGGGTCGCCGGGAGCCCGGCCGCAGAACATCGACCCCGCCAGCACCAGCGGCACCTTGATCTCTGCCAGGCTTCCGTGTGCGCCGCGCACGCGTCCACGGGGCAGACTGCGGCGAACGAAAGCCCAGGGCGGTTTTGCCTCGATGACCAGATCGCCCTGCTTCGGGGTCGCGTGCAGGGCGCGCAGCCGCCGCGAGTCGAGGACTCGGGAGACTTGCGGCAGGCGCGACAGCACGCGGGTGACGCTGGCCCGGCCGACAGCGGACGCCGCGGTTCCCCGGAGCGCGACGGTGCCCACGCGTTCTGCGCCGACGATGACGACGTCGGTCCCCGGTCGCGGCCGCTCGCCCGCATAAAGCACCTGCGGGTGGTGGCCGGCCGTCCGCAGCGCTGCCTCGACCGGCGGGACGAGAGTCCTGGTCCAGGGGCTCATGCCATGGTCACCGGTGACGATGAACGCGGTATCGCGAGCGATTCCGGCGCCGGCGATCGCACCCACCAGACGTCCCAGCTGACGGTCCAGTTGCGCCATCGTCCGACTGGTTTCCACGCTGTCCGGGCCTTCACGGTGCCCGACCGTGTCGAGGTCACTGCAGTAGACGGCGAGCAGATCGGGAACCGCTCGGACGACGACCCGCTGCCCGCCCGAGTCCACTGGGGTGCCGCGCAGGATGGCCACCGCGGCATCGACCCGAGCCGAGCACGCGCCACCCGGCTGCACGTACAGGTGCCGCGCGTCGCCGTACCGAACTCCGCGGTTCTCGACCATGTACCACTGCACCGACGCCACACTGCGTCCGTCCGCCGCGAGCACCTCCGCAATCGTCCTCGCGGCGAGGAATCGGGTCTGCCCGGTCGCCCGATCCCGCACTTGATCATAGGCGTGGGCGACATTACGGTGCGTGCGCGGGTAGGCACCCGTTGACAGGGAGGCGCGGGACGGGTTTGACACGGTCGGATAGGTCCCCGTGGCGATGCTCAAGCTCCCGCCGGCGACGAGAGCGTCGAGGTTCGGGGTGGGAACCCGGTCGAGGTAGTCGGGGTCGAACCCGTCCCAGTCGACGAGCACGACGTGCTTCGCTGCCCGCCTCTCGTCGTCCGCCGGGTCGACAGCGGGGTGGGAGGCTTGGTGGGCGGCTGGCCTGGCGACCGCATTGGGGAGCGGCAACGCGGCTCCCGCTACTGGCGCGAGGGCCACCGACACAAGGGCCGTCCGAATGGCGGCTTGGTGTGTGCGCACGTCAGCGAGGGGTTGGGTCTCGGCGACCCCGCGCGTGCTCCCGCCTGCCACGAGCCCGCCGGACCGCTGCCGCACTCACCGCATCGCCACGTGCCTCCAGCCCCGCGACGACGCCGGCAACGTCCGCGTCTGACCGGTTCTGGCTCAGCTTGAGCGCAGCCTCGACGCGGGTGGTGAGCAGCTCGATTCCGACGATGCCCCGCAGTTGCCCGGCGATGAACTCAGCGGGCGCGTCGTCGACGGACCAGGGGTGTGGATTGCCCGCCTCGTGTCGGTCGGTCAGTCGTCGGACGAGCGCGTCCACCCACCCAAGGTCGTCGTGCACGACCAGCTCGCCGTACACGTGCGCCGTCACGTAGTCCCAGGTGGGCACGACCCGGCCGTGCTCCGCCTTCGTCGCGTACCACGACGGCGTCACGTACGCGTCCTCGCCGCGCACGATGACCAGGGCCTCGCCGAGGACGGGCTGCCGCCACTGGTCGTTCCCGCGTGCGACGTGCCCGAGAAGGGCGCCGCGGTCGCCGACCAGCGGCTCGTAGAGGAAGGGGAGGTGCGTCGCGAGCAGCCCGCGCGGCGTCGCGGTGACCAGATCGGCGGCGCCGTGGTGGGCGAGCAGGTCGTGCACCGCGGCGTCGTCGGCGGCGAACGGGGCGGGGACGTACATCACGGACCTGCCTTTC
>DATGDX010000344.1:0-11161 GCA_035310665.1 Mycobacteriales bacterium
GGCCGCCGCTTCCCGCAGCCCGCCGCGACCGCCGATGCCCAGGACCCCGTCCACGACCAGGTCCGCGGTGGCGAGCACGCCGCTGTCACCCGCCACGCGCCCCCCGGCGCGGCGCAGCGCGGCGAGGCCGCCCTCGTGCACGGTCGAGCCGACCAGCACGGCGTCCACGCGTGCCCCCCGGCGGGCCAGCGCCGCTCCGGCGTACAGCGCGTCACCCCCGTTGTTGCCGCTGCCGACGATCAACGCGACCCGCCGCCCGTACACCCCGCCGAGCACGCCCGCGCACCGGCTCGCCAGCCCGGTCGCCGCCCGCTGCATCAGCGCCCCCGGCCGCAGCCGGACCATCAGCGCCGCCTCCGCCGCACGGATGGCCGCGACCGGATGCGCCTGCCTCACGGTGCCCCCACGACCCCCAGTCTCCCGGACAGGTCGTGCGGAAATCCTCGTCGCTATCGCGACACGCATCCACCACGACCGGCGCGGGTCCTCCCGCTACTCGACGGTGACGGACTTCGCGAGGTTGCGCGGCTGGTCGACGTCGTGGCCCTTCGCCGCGGCGAGCTCGCAGGCGAACACCTGCAGGGGCACGGTGGTCACCAGCGGCGCGAGCAGGGTGGGGACCCGCGGGACCCGGATGAGCGTGTCGGCGTACGGGACGACGTCCTCGTCGCCCTCCTCCGCAATCACGATCGTGTGCGCCCCGCGCGCGCGGACCTCCTGCAGGTTGGACACGACCTTGTCGTGCAACACGTTGCGGCCGCGCGGGGACGGGGCCACGACCACGACCGGGAGGCGGTCCTCGATGAGCGCGATCGGGCCGTGCTTGAGCTCGCCGGCCGGGAACCCCTCGGCGTGCATGTAGGCGAGCTCCTTGAGCTTGAGCGCGCCCTCGAGCGCGACCGGGTAGCCGACGTGCCGGCCGAGGAAGAGCACGGCCGGCGCGTCGGCGAGCGAGCGGGCGAGCTCGCGCACCGGTCCCATCGTGTCCAGCACCTTCGCGACCGCCGCCGGCGTCGCCGCCAGCTGCTCCACGACCGACGCGATCTCGTCGCCGTACTTGATCCCGCGGACCTGGGCGAGGTAGAGGGCGACGAGGTACGTCGCGACGAGCTGGGTGAGGAACGCCTTGGTGGAGGCGACCGCGATCTCCGGGCCGGCGTGCGTGTAGAGCACGGCGTCGGATTCGCGCGGGATCGTCGAGCCGTTGACGTTGCAGATGGCGAGCACCCGCGCCTTCTGCTCGCGGGCGTGCCGCAGTGCCATGAGCGTGTCCATCGTCTCGCCGCTCTGCGAGATCGCCACCACCAGCGTCGACCGGTCGAGCACGGGGTCGCGGTAGCGGAACTCGGACGCGAGCTCGACCTCGCACGGGATCCGCGTCCAGTGCTCGATCGCGTATTTCGCCACCAGGCCGGCGTGGTAGGCGGTGCCGCACGCGACGATGAAGACCTTGTCGACCTCGCGGAGGTCCTCGTCCGAGGTGCGGACCTCGTCGAGGGCGAGCGTCCCGTCCGGTGCGAGCCGCCCGAGCAGGGTGTCGGCGACCGCGTCCGGCTGCTCGGCGATCTCCTTGAGCATGAAATACTCGTAGCCGCTCTTCTCGGCGGCGGACAGGTCCCAGTCGACGTGGTACTCCCGGACCGGCGCCGGGGCGCCGGCGAAGTCGGTCACCGTGAACCCGTCCCGGCGCGCCTCGACGACCTGGTCCTGACCCAGCTCCACCGCGTCTCGTGTGTGCGCGATGAACGCGGCGACGTCGGAGGCGAGGAACGTCTCGCCGCGGCCCTTGCCGACCACGAGCGGCGAGTTGCGCCGGGCGCCGACGACGACGTCCGGGGCCTCCCGATGGATGGCGACGAGGGTGAACGCCCCGCGCAGCTGCCGGCACACCCGTCGCATCGCCTCGGCGAGGTCGCCGTCCGCGCGGGGGAACTCCTCCTCGAGCAGGTGCGCGACGACCTCGGTGTCGGTGTCGCTGGCCAGCTCGTGGCCGCGGCCCTCGAGCCCGGCCCGCAGCGTCGCGAAGTTCTCGATGATCCCGTTGTGGATCACGGAGACGGAGCCGTCGCACGAGGCGTGCGGGTGGGCGTTGCGGTCGGTCGGCCCGCCGTGGGTCGCCCACCGGGTGTGCCCGATGCCGGTCGTCCCGCTCGGCAGCGGGTCTTCGCCGACGGCCACCAGCAGGTTCGCCAGCTTGCCCGCGCGCTTCCGCGACGCGATCTTGTCGTCGGCGACGACGGCCACCCCCGCGCTGTCGTACCCGCGGTACTCGAGCCGGCGCAGCCCCTCCACGACGACGTCGAGCGCCGGCCGCTCCCCCGCGTAGCCAACGATGCCGCACATGGTTATCGAGGGTAGCGGCTGAAGGCGGGCCTGACGGTCACGCGAAGCAGAGCGCTCCTCGCGCCGCCGGATACCACGCGAACCGGGCGATGGGTGGGTCTAGTCCATCCGGGGGAGTACGCTCGTGTCCACACTCGGGTCGCGGCGGTCCGGGTCGAAGGTGGTGTGATGGACGAGGAGCTGCCGGCCTCGACGGTGTCGCTGCACGGCCATCAGGTGCACTACGTGAAGGCGGGCAACGGTCCGGTCCTCGTGCTGCTGCACGGCGTGTTGGGCAACCGGCAGAGCTGGGCGCACCTGATGTCCGTGCTCGCCCAGGACTTCACGCTCATCGCACCCGACCTGTTGGGGCACGGCGAGTCGGCGAAGCCGCTCGGCGACTACTCCCTGGGGGCGTACGCCGGGACGCTGCGCGATCTCATGGAGACGCTGGAGATCCCGAGCGCGACCATCGTCGGCCACTCCCTCGGCGGCGGTGTGGCGATGCAGTTCGCCTACCTGTTCCCGGAACGGTGCGAGCGGCTCGTGCTGGTCAGCAGCGGGGGGCTCGGCCGCGAGCTCAGCTTCCTGCTGCGGGCACCGACGCTGCCCGGCTCCGAGTGGCTGTTGCCCCTCGTCGGCTCGCGCTGGGTCCGGTCGCGCAGCGAGGCGCTCGGGCGGCAGCTGCGCCGGCTCGGGCTGCGGGCCAGCCCGGACATCCTCGAGGCGTGGCGCGGCTTCTCCACCCTCGGCGACGGTGAGTCGCGTCGCGCGTTCCTGGCCACGATCCGGACCATCGTGGGGCCCGGCGGGCAGACCGTCGACGCCCACGAGAAGATGTACCTGTTCGAGGACCTGCCGGTCCAGCTCGTCTGGGGAGCTCGGGACCGGCTCATCCCCGTGTGGCACGCATCGGTCACGCACCAGGCGATTCCCGGCAGCCGCCTGGAGGTGTTCGAACGGGCCGGGCACTTCCCGCACCTGTGCGACCCCGAGCGCTTCGCCGGCGTGCTGCGCGACTTCGTCCAGACGACCCCGCCGCGCGATTACGACGCCATGCGGTGGCGGGCGATGCTCGCCCGCACCTCGGCTCCCACCGCCTGAGCTCCCCGCCCCCCGAAGCGTTCCCCGTGGTCGCACGTCTCAGGGCGCACGACGGGGGCATGCGGTAGCGGTACACCGCACGGGCGCGATGCCCCGCCCGCATTCGTCGGACCGCATGGGGGGCGGCATCCGCACGGCGACATCGTCCCTGCCGGATTCCGGCCGCATCCCCACCTGGAGGACCCGTGCCGCTGCCGAAGACCGGCACCCGTCGGGTGGCCGTGGCGCTCGCCGCGTCCGCCCTCCTCGCCGCCGTCGCGGCCGGCTGCAGCGGCGGCGGCGAGACGCTCAGCAACGGGGTCCGACTCGTCAAGAAGGACCAGCTGACCACGTGCACGCACCTGCCCTACCCGCCGTTCGAGTTCGAGCGCGGCGGGGAGATCGTCGGTTTCGACGTCGACCTGGTGAACCTGGTCGCGCAGCGGCTCGGCGTCCGACAGGAGATCGTGGACACGCCGTTCGAGACGATCAAGACGGGTGCCGACCTCAACGCGGGCAAGTGCGACATCGCAGCGACCGGCCTGACGATCACCGACGAGCGTAAGAAGAACCTGGACTTCTCGGTGGGGTACTTCGACGCGACGCAGGCCGTGCTCGCCCGCACGGGAAGCGCCATCCGCTCGCTCGACGACCTCAAGGGCAAGCGGCTCGGCGCGCAGGCCTCGACGACCGGCGAGGACTACGTCAAGGGCAAGGGCATCGACCCGGTGTCGTACGAGTCCGCGGATGCCGAGCTCAACGGGCTGCGCAGCGGGCAGGTGGACGCCATCGTGCAGGACCTGCCGGTCGTGACCGAGTGGTTGAAGGACAGGGCGAACGCCGGGTTCGAGATCAAAGCGAATCTGCACACCGGCGAGCAGTACGGCTACGCGGTCAAGAAGGGCGGCAACGCCGAGCTGCTCGGGGTCGTCAACCAAGTGATCGGGCAGGCGAAGCGGGACGGCCGCTACGACGCGCTGTACAGGAAGTGGATCGGGACCGTGCCTGCGCCGACGAGGTGACGACGACCGGAAGGTGCCGATGGCGACCCTCGCGAGGACCCAACGGCGGAGCGGACTGAGCCGCCGGCAGAAGACGCAGCTGTGGCGCGCGACGCAGTACGCCGTCTTCGTCGCCGCCGTCGTGCTGACCGCGCTGCTCGCCGACTGGTCGGTCCTGACGGAGAACTTCACCCGCCCGGAGTACGCGCGGCAGATGTTCCCGGAGCTCGTCACCGTGGCGCTGCGCAACACCGTCGTCTACACGCTCGCGGGGTTCGCGTTCGGCCTCGTGCTCGGCCTCGCCGTGGCGCTCATGCGGCTGTCCACCGCGGCGCCGTACCGGTGGGCGGCGATGGTCTACATCGAGATCTTCCGCGGCCTGCCGGCGCTGGTCATCTTCATCCTGGTCGGCGTGGGCCTGCCGCTCGCCTTCCCCGGGCTGAGCTTTCCCGGGGGCACCTACGGCAAGGTCGCCTTCGCGCTCGGCCTGGTCTCCGCGGCGTACATGGCCGAGACGATTCGGGCCGGCATCGAGGCGGTGCCGAAGGGTCAGATGGAGGCCGCACGGTCGCTCGGCATGTCGCACGGTCGGGCGATGCGCTCGATCGTGATCCCGCAGGCGTTCCGGATCATCATCCCGCCGCTCACGAACGAGCTCGTCCTGCTCTTCAAGGACTCCTCGCTGGTGCTGTTCCTCGGCGTGTCGCTGGGCGAGCGGGAGCTCACCAAGTTCGGCCGCGACCTCGCCAGCGGCACCGCGAACAGCACGCCGATCATCGTGGCGGGCCTCACCTACCTCGTCATCACGATCCCGCTCGGCGCCCTCGTCCGACGGCTCGAGGCGCACAACCGCAAGGCTCGGTGACCGCGTGAGCAGGAAGGCATCCGCGGACGGCCCGGCGATCGAGATCCGCGACCTGCACAAGCGCTTCGGCGACGTCGAGGTGCTCAAGGGCATCGACTTCCACGTCGACCACGGCGAGGTCGTGTGTGTGATCGGCCCGTCCGGGTCGGGGAAGTCGACGCTGCTGCGGTGCGTGAACCTGCTGGAGCAGCCGACCGCCGGCCGCATCGTCGTCGCCGGGGAGGAGGTCACCGACCCGGAGGTCGACATCGACGCGGTCCGCCGCCGGATCGGGATGGTGTTCCAGCAATTCAACCTGTTCCCGCACCTGACCGTCCTCGAGAACCTCACCATCGCGCAGCGCCGCGTGCTGCGCCGGGGTCGCCGCGAGGCCGACGCCGTCGCCAGGGAGAACCTCACCAGGGTCGGCCTGGTGGACAGGGCGGCGGTCTACCCGGCGCAGCTGTCGGGCGGGCAGCAGCAGCGGGTCGCGATCGCGCGCGCCCTGTCGATGGGCCCGGAGCTCATGCTCTTCGACGAGCCGACGTCCGCCCTGGACCCGGAGCTGGTCGGCGACGTGCTGGCGGTGATGCGCGAACTCGCCGACGAGGGGATGACGATGATGGTGGTCACCCACGAGATGTCGTTCGCGCGCGAGGTCGCCGACCGGGTGGTGTTCATGGACGGGGGGGTCGTCGTGGAGCAGGGCCCGCCGGAGGCCGTGCTGGAGCACCCCGAGCAGGCGCGGACGCGCGCGTTCCTCGCCCGGGTCCTCGACCCTGCCGCGGCGGGGTCGGTGGAGGTCTGACAAGGGCCGCTGGGGCGGTCAGGACAGCGCGGTCTCGACCACGTGGACGAGACGGTCGGCGACGTCCTGCGCGGTGTCGTGCGTCGGCGCCTCGACCATCACGCGCACCACCGGCTCGGTCCCGCTCGCGCGGACCAGCACCCGCCCGGTTGCCCCGAGCGCGGCCTCCGCCGCCGCGACCGCGCGCCGCAACTCCTCGGACGAGTCCGCCTTCGACCGGTCCGTCACCGGGACGTTCACGAGCACCTGCGGCAGCCGCTGCATCACGGCGGCGAGGGAGGCGAGCGGACGCCCGGTCTGCGTGACCCGACCGAGCAGGTGGAGGGCGGTGAGGATCCCGTCCCCCGTCGTGGCGTGGTCGAGCAGGACGATGTGCCCGGACTGCTCACCGCCGAGCGCGTAGCCACCCGCACGCATCGCCTCGAGCACGTAGCGGTCGCCGACGGGCGTCTCGACCACGGCGATGCCCTCTCGGGTCATCGCCTGCTTGAACCCGAGGTTGGTCATCACCGTGGTGACCACCGTGTCCCGGCGCAGCGCGCCCCGCTCGCGCAGGGCGAGCGCGAGGATCGCGAGGATCCGGTCGCCGTCCACGACGTCCCCGGCCGCGTCGGCCGCAAGGCAGCGGTCCGCGTCGCCGTCGTGGCTGACCCCGGCGTCGGCCCGGTGGGCGCGCACGGCCGCCTGCAGCCGCTCGATGTGGGTGGACCCGAAACCGTCGTTGATGTTCAGCCCGTCCGGCTCCGCGCCGACCGCGATGACCTCGGCGCCGGCGGCGCGCAGCGCCGCCGGCGCCACCGTGGCCGCCGCCCCCTGCGCGCAGTCGACGACGACCCGCAGCCCCTCGAGCCGGTGCGGCACGGTCGCCACGAGGTGCGCGACGTACCGCTCCCCCGCGTCGGGCAGGTCGCGCACCCGGCCGACCCCCGGGCCGACCGGACGTTGCCACGGCTCGCGCAGCCGGCTCTCGATGGCGTCCTCGAGTTCGTCGGCGAGTTTCACCCCGCCGCGCGCGAAGAACTTGATGCCGTTATCGGGCATCGGGTTGTGGCTCGCGGAGAGCATGACCCCGAGATCGGCGTCGAGCGCGTCGGTCAGGTGGGCGACCGCGGGGGTGGGTAGGACGCCCAGACGTAGCACGTCGACCCCCGCGCTGGCGAGCCCGGCCACGACGGCGGCCTCCAGGAACTCGCCGGACGCGCGGGGATCGCGGCCGACGACAGCGGTCGGGCGGTGGCCGGCGAAGCCCCCGGCCTCGCCGAGCACGTGGGCGGCGGCGACCGCGAGGTCGAGCGCGAGCTCGGCGGTCAGGTCGGCGTTCGCCAGGCCGCGGACTCCGTCGGTGCCGAAGAGGCGGCCCATTACCGCTTGGAGTACTGCGGCGCCTTGCGGGCCTTCTTCAGCCCGTACTTCTTGCGCTCCTTGACCCGGGCGTCCCGGGTGAGGAAGCCGGACTTCTTCAGCGCCCCGCGGAAGTCGGGGTCGACCGTGGTCAGCGCCCGCGCGAGCCCGAGCCGCAGCGCGCCGGCCTGGCCGGACACGCCGCCGCCGTGCACCCGCGCGACGACGTCGTAGCCCTCCGGCTGCTCGATGGTCCGCAGCGGCTCCCGGACGATCTGCTGGTGAACCTTGTTCGGGAAGTAGTCCTCCAGGGAGCGCCCGTTGATCGACCACTTCCCGGTGCCCGGCGTTATCCGCACCCGCGCGATCGCTTCCTTGCGCCGGCCGCTGCCCCCGGTCGGCCCGGCAGCGACCGGCGCGACGAGGACGTCCTCCTCGACGACGGCATACTCCGGGTAGTCCGCGTCGACGGGCACGTCGCCGCCGGCGACCCCCGTGGCCGCGTCCGGTTCGGCGAACTCGTCGACGATCTCCACCGCGTCGGGTTCGACGCCCGGGCTCTCGACCACGCTGCTCCTCACTCCGCTGCGGTCGCTGGTGTTCCTGCGCGCTACTGCGCGACCTGGGTGATCTCGTAGGGTTGCGGCTGCTGCGCCTGGTGCGGGTGCTCCGGCCCGGCGTAGACCTTGAGCTTGCGCAGCATCTGCCGGCCGAGCGTGGTGTGCGGTAGCATGCCCTTGACCGCCTTTTCGATCACCCGCTCCGGACGGGTGTCGAGCAGGTCGCGGTAGGACACCGACCGCAGCCCGCCGGGGTAGCCGGAGTGCCGGTAGGCGAGCTTCTGCTCCCGCTTGTTGCCGGTCAGCGCCACCTTCGCCGCGTTGACGACGATGACGAAGTCGCCGGTGTCGAGGTGCCGGGCGAAGCTCGGCTTGTGCTTTCCCCGCAGCAGCGTCGCGACCTGGCTCGCCAGTCGGCCCAGCACGACGTCCGTGGCGTCGATGACGTGCCACTCGCGGGGGACCTCGCCAGGCTTGGGACTGTAGGTGCGCACGCTCGTGACCTTTGCGTTCATCGTGTCGGTGGACGGGCGCGCGTGGCGGCTGGGCTGCGGGGGCGCACCTCTCGTCAAGACTACCGGCGCGGTTCGCGGGCGGCCAAATCACCCGGGCGAATCACACCGGCGGGTCACACGGGGGTTGGCGGCCGGTTCCCGGCGCTGCCGCGCCTGCGCGGCGCGCTGGGCGAGCTGCGCGTCCGGGGGGTAGGTGACGGCGACGAGCGTGAGCCCGTGGGCGGGAACGACGACGACCCGGGGGTCGCGGAGGCCCGCGGCGAGCACCTCCGCGGGCCAGGACACCGGCCGCCGCCCGTCTCCCACCGGCAGCAGCGCGCCCACCAGGGCGCGCACCATGGTGTGGCAGAACGCGTCGGCCTCGACGTCAAGGACCACGGCGTCCGCACGCTCGACGTCGAGCCGCAGCAGCCGCCGCACGGTCGTCGCGCCGGGGCGGCGCCGGCAGTACGCCGCGAAGTCGTGCTCGCCGAGCAGCCGGGCGGCGGCCGAGCGCATCGCGGTGACGTCGAGCCGGCGACGGTGCCACACGGTGTCGTGCCGGCGCAGCGGGTCGACCCCGGTGGGGTCGTCCGCGACGCGGTACGCGTAGCGGCGGGCGAGCGCGGAGAACCGGGCGTCGAAGCCGGCCGGGGCGGGCACCACGCGGCGCACCCGCACGTCGGGGGGCAACAGCGACGCGAGCCGTCGCAGCAGCTCCGCGGTGTCCGCGCCCGCGGGGACGTCGGCGTGGGCGACCTGTGCGCGGGCGTGCACGCCCGCGTCGGTGCGACCGGCGGCCGTGACCTGCACCGGCGCGCGCAGCAGACGGTCGAGGGTGGCCTCGAGCTCGCCCTGGACTGTGCGCCGCCCCGGCTGACGAGCCCACCCGGCGAACGCGGCGCCGTCGTAGGCGATGTCGAGCCGGACCCGGAGGGGCTCAGGGCTTGTCGGGCTCACCCTCGGCTTGCTCGGTCTCGCCGGCCGACTGGGTCTGCTCCGAGGTCTCCGCCTCGCCCGGTCCCGCGCCCGGTCCCTCGTCGGCCGGTTCCTCGCCGGTTGCGGGTCCCGCGCTGGCGCGCGGCGGCGCGGGCTCGGTGCCGGTGTCGCTGTCGCCCTCGGTCGGCACGTCGACGGGGGCCGCGGGGGTCACGGTCTCTTCTTCGACGTCACCCTCGGCGGGGACGGTGCCGGCCGCGAGGTCCGGGACGGCGACGGCCGCCGCGGCGGCACCGGCCGCGGCCGCGCCCGCCTCCGAGACCGGAGCCGCGGTCGCCGGGCGGGCGAAGCGCGTGCCCCGGGCCCGCTCCGCCTCCCCCACCGCCTGCTGCGCGACGGTGAGCGGCTCGACTAGCTCGATCACCGCCATCGGCGCGTTGTCCCCGCGACGCGTCCCCACCTTCGTGATCCGGGTGTATCCGCCGGGCCGGTTGTCGTAGCGGGGGCCGATCTCGGTGAACAGCGTGTGCACGACGCCCTTGTCCCGCACGACGGTCAGCACCCGCCGGCGCGCGTGCAGGTCACCGCGCTTGGCGAACGTGATGAGTCGCTCAGCGACCGGCCGCAGGCGCTTGGCCTTGGTGTGGGTCGTGGTGATGCGGCCGTGCTCGAACAGGGCGGTCGCCAGGTTCGCCAGCAGCAACCGCTCGTGGGCGGGGCTGCCGCCGAGCCGGGGGCCCTTCGCGGGCGTGGGCATGTCGTCGCTCCCTTGCGCGTGCGGTGCAGGTCGGGGCAGGAGCCCTGGGGCAGGAACGCTACAGCCGCTCGTCCTCCTGGAAGCTGCGGTCCTCGTAGTCGTCCGCGCCGTACGTGTCGACGGCCGTGCTCGGGTCGAACCCCGGCGGGCTGTCCTTGAGCGCGAGACCCATCTCCACCAGCTTGCCCTTGACCTCGTCGATGGACTTCGCGCCGAAGTTGCGGATGTCCAGCAGGTCCGCCTCGCTGCGCCCGACCAGCTCGCCGACCGTGTGGATGCCCTCCCGCTTCAGGCAGTTGTACGAGCGGACGGTGAGGTTGAGTTCCTCGATCGGCAGCGCGAGGTCGGCGGCGAGCTGCGCGTCCTGCGGCGAGGGGCCCATGTCGATGCCCTCCGCGTCCAGGTTGAGCTCGCGGGCGAGCCCGAACAGCTCGACGAGCGTCTTGCCGGCGCTCGCCATCGCGTCCCGCGGGTGGGTCGACGGCTTCGTCTCGACGTCCACGATCAGCCGGTCGAAGTCCGTGCGCTGCTCGACACGGGTCGCCTCGACCTTGTACGTCACCTTGAGCACCGGAGAGTAGATCGAGTCGACGGGGATGCGGCCGATCTCCTGGTTGGGCTGCTTGTTCTGCACCGCGGAGACGTAGCCGCGGCCGCGCTCGACGGTGAGCTCCATCTCCAGCTTGCCCCGCCCGTTGAGGGTCGCCAGGACGAGGTCGGGGTTGTGCACCTCGACGCCGGCCGGGGGGGCGATGTCGGCCGCGGTGACCTCGCCGGGGCCCTGCTTGCGCAGGTACATCACGACCGGCTCGTCGTGCTCGGAGCTCACCACGAGTTCCTTGACGTTCAGGATCAGGTCGGTGACGTCCTCCTTCACCCCCGGGATGGTGGTGAACTCGTGCAGGACGCCCTCGACGCGGATGCTCGTGACGGCGGCACCGGGGATCGACGACAGCAGCGTGCGGCGCAGCGAGTTGCCGAGGGTGTAGCCGAAGCCGGGCTCGAGCGGCTC
>DATGDX010000345.1:0-1510 GCA_035310665.1 Mycobacteriales bacterium
GGGTGGTGACCGCGACGGGAACCCCCAGGTGACCCCCGAGGTGACGCGGCAGGCGCTGGCCATCCAGACGGACGCGGTGCTGCACGTCCTGGAGGCCGAGACCGAACGGATCGCCCGCACCGCCACGCTCGACGCGGCGACGACCCCGCCGAGCGCCGAGCTGCGCCGCTCGCTCGCCGCCGACGCCACCGCCTCCCCGGAGGTGTACGACGCCGCGGCCGCCTCCTCGCCGGGCGAGCCGCACCGATGCAAGCTGCTGCTCGTCGCGGCCCGGATCGCGGCCACCCGTCGCCGCGACGCGGACCTCGCCTATCGCGATCCGTCCGCCCTGCTCGCCGACCTCCACCTGGTGCAGCACTCCCTGGCCACCGCCGGCGCCACCCGCGTCGCCTACGGCGAACTCGCCGCCCTCCGGTGGCAGGTGGAGACGTTCGGGTTTCACCTCGCCGAGCTCGAGGTGCGCCAGCACTCGCGCGTGCACCGCGCCGCGCTCACCGAGCTGCTGGCGCAGCTCCCGCACCTGCGTGAGCCGGCCCGAGCAGCGCAGGACGCGGATCTGCTCGATCGGCTCGTCCGTTTCGGATGGCCGGAAGCGGTCGAGCCGGACGCCGATGCGACCCGCGACGTGCTCGACACGCTACGCGTCCTCGCCGTCCTTCAGCAACGGTGGGGTGAGCGGGCGTGCGGGCGCTACGTGGTCAGTTTCAGCCACACTGCCGCGGACCTGGTCGCGGTGCCGGCGCTCGCCGCCGCGGCCCTCGCCGGCACGCCGCTGCGCCTGCGGGTGGTTCCGCTGTTCGAGACCGGCGCCGACCTCGCCAACGCGGTCGCCGCCCTGGACGCCTGGATCGACCTGCCGTCGACCGCCCGCTGGCTGGACGAGCACGGGCGCCGGCTCGAGGTGATGCTCGGCTACTCGGACTCCGCGAAAGACGTCGGACCCGTCTCGGCAACGCTGGTGCTGTACGACACGCAGGCGGCGCTGGTGGACTGGGCGCGGTCGCGCCGGATCGAGCTCACGCTGTTCCACGGCCGGGGTGGCTCGTTGGGCCGTGGCGGTGGCCCGGTGAACCGGGCGATTCTCGCCCAGCCGCCGGGCAGCGTCACGGGCCGGTTCAAGGTGACCGAACAGGGTGAGGTGATCGCGGCGCGCTACGGCAACTCCGTGCTCGCGCGGCGTCACCTCGAGCAGGTCACCGCTGCGGTGCTGCGCCACGGCACCGACGAGGTGGCCGACCGCAACGCGGACGCCGCCCGGACCTATGCACCGGTCGCGGCCACGCTCAACCGCGCCGCCTGTGACGCCTACCGGGCCCTCGTCGAGACCCCCGGGTTCGCGGACTGGTTCGCCGCCGTGTCCCCGCTCGAAGAGCTGGCCGACCTGCGCATCGGCTCCCGTCCCGCTCGGCGTCCCGGGGGTGGCGAGCGGGACCTGGGCGAGCTGCGGGCCATTCCCTGGGTGTTCGCCTGGGCGCAGAGCCGGGTCAACCTGCCGGGCTGGTACGGGTTG
>DATGDX010000346.1:0-4713 GCA_035310665.1 Mycobacteriales bacterium
CCCCGCCTTCACCATGGAGGCGCGTCACGGGTGCCGCGTGAAGGTCAGGTGGATCAATGACCTCGTCGACAAGGAAGGCCGGTTCCTCCCGCACCTCCTGCCGGTCGACCAGACGCTGCACTGGGCGAACCCGCCGGGGGGGACGACCGGGCGTGACTCGCACGGCAGCGACCCGACGCCGTACACCGGACCGGTGCCGCTCGTCACCCACGTCCACGGCAACCACACGTTCGACTACAGCGACGGCTACGCGGAGGCGTGGTTCCTGCCGGACGCCTCCGACATCCCACCCGGATACGCGACGACCGGTTCGTTCTACGAGTTCTTCAGGGCGAGTTCGCCGTACGGCGCGCAATGGGGCGCCGGAAACGCGGTCTTCGACTATCCGAACGACCAGCGAGCCGGGACGCAGTGGTACCACGACCACACGCTCGGGATGACGCGGCTGAACGTGTACGCGGGGTCCGCCGGTTTCTACCTCCTGCGCGGCGGCCCCGACGACCTTCCCCCCGGCATCCTGCCGGGACCCGCTCCGTCGGTCGGCGACCCTGCCGGCACCCGGTACTACGAGATCCCGCTGGCGATCCAGGACCGCTCGTTCACCAGCGACGGGTCGTTGTTCTACCCCGACAGCCGCGCGCTGTTCACCGACCACTTCCCGGGGCCCTACGCGCCCGAGACGGACGTGCCGCCCATCTAGAACCCGGAGGTCTTCGGGGACACCATCGTCGTCAACGGCAACACCTGGCCGGTGCTGGAGGTGGAGCCGCGGCGATACCGCTTCCGTGTCCTCAACGGCTGCAACTCCCGCTTCCTCATCCTGAAGCTGGCGTCGAGCCCGCCGTCCCAGACGCCGGGGCAACAGACACCGGGGCAGTCGCCGCCCGCGGCGCTGCCGTTCTGGCTGACCGGCACCGAGGGCGGTTTCCTGCCCCAGCCGGTCCGGCAGGACCAGCTGTTGCTGGGACCTGCGGAACGCACCGACGTGATCGTGGACTTCACCGACGTCTCAGTCGGCACCGCGCTCTACGTGGTGAACGACGGTCCCGACGAGCCGTTCCAGGGGCTGCCCAACCCCTCGCCGAACCCCGCGACCACCGGGCAGGTCATGAAGCTCGTGGTGGTCCCGCTCTCCTCGACGGACACCAGCGTCCCGCCGAGCGCGTTGTCCCTGCCGGCGTTCCCCTCCCTCGGCCCCGCGTCGACCACCCGCCGGGTGTCGCTCAACGAAGAGCCCTCGCAGGTGGTGCCCGGCGTCACCCCGATCGCCGCGCTGCTGGGCACGGTCACCGCGGACGGCGGCGGGGGAATTCCGCTGCGCTGGGACGAGCCGATCACCGAGAACCCGGCGCTGGACACGATCGAGGTCTGGGAAATCTACAATTTCACCCCGGATGCGCACCCGATTCACATTCACGAGGTGCAGTTCCAGGTCGTCGATCGCCAGCCGATGGATTCGGGTGACCCGCGACTCCCGGACGCCTCCGAGACGGGATTCAAGGACACTGTCATCGCCTACCCCCGCGAGATCACTCGCGTGAAGGCATTGTTCGACCTGCCCGGCCAATACGTCTGGCACTGCCATATCGTCGAGCACGAAGACAACGAAATGATGCGGCCCTACCACATCGGCCCGATCCCGCCCGACCTTCCGTAGCCGGACGGCCGCCCAACCGCCCATTCGCCGATCGTGGCGTCACTCGCCGTCCCGGAGACCCGATGGCGTGCTGGCGTCACGGTCGGCGCCGGGCGTTCGCGGCTCGCGCAGACTCGATGACCCGTCCGCTCTTCAGCCCCGGTTCGATCACGCCGAGGCTCCGGGAGGACGGGTCCCCGCGGGTGGCGGCCCGAGACCGGGTCGGAGGGCTGCGTGTCCGTTGCGCCTGCTGGTTCGCAGCGCCGGCCCCCGCCGTCGAGCCCACCGGTCCCCCGCGCGCGTTGGCCCTGATCGCGGTCCTCGCCGCGACGACCGCGCTCCTGCTCGCGCCCCTGGTCCCGCTCCCGGTGCACCTGCTCGGCTACGCCGTCGGCGCCTGGGTGACCACGATCGCCGCCGCGCTGTTCCGGCGGGCCGACGCGCAGGAGCGGCGACGCCGGTCGTACACGCCGTCCCGGGTGATGCACGGCCTCGTCCGGTTCGCGCTTCCGGTCGGCTTGCTCAGCGCGCTCTGGCACGTGTTCTGGTTCGCGACGGAGTTGGCCAAGTGAGGCAGGCGACCCGCGCGGCGCGGGCGGTGACGGTCGCGTTGGCCCTGCTGGCCGTCGCGCTGCCCGCGGCAGGAACCCCTTTCGCCCGCGCCGCGGCGGCCGACCTGACCCCGACGGGGCAGCGCGCGTTCTCGGAACTGGCCGGGTGCGTGGCCGCCGGCCGGCCCCTGTTCGCCCAGTTCGTCGTCGACGAGTCGCAGAGCCTGGAGACGACCGACCCGGGGGCTGCCCGGCGAGTCGCGCTGCTGACCGCGATCGACGCGCTCGCCGACCTGGACCGCCAGCACGCCGGCACCGTGCACGCGTCCCTGGCGACGTTCGCGAAGGGCTACGTCCCGCGGGTCGGTTGGGGACGACTGGACGAGCGGCACCTGAACGCACTGCGGTCCCTCGCCGACCAGGAGATCCCCAGGCTGCACCGGGGTGTCGCGACCGACTACACCGAGGCGCTGACGCAGGCGGCCGCTTCGCTACGGCAGGCGGTGCGAACGAGCGACGCTTGCCAGGCGGTGGTGTTCTTCACCGACGGCGGGCTGGACGTCGGGCACGGGACGACCGCCAACAAGGACGCTCTCACGAGGCTCTGCCAGCCGAACGGAATCGCGGACGCGCTGCGCCGACAAGGCGTTCACCTGCTCGCCTTCGGCCTGCTGCCCAAGGACGGGAGCGGAGCCGACACCAGCAAGCGGGACCGCGAACGGCTGCAGGCGATGGCCGAGGGGCGCGGCGGCGCCTTCTCGTGCGGCACCCTTCCCGTCGGGCCGTCACGCGCTGGCGGCGCATACCTGCCCGCGGAGCGCGCCGACCGGCTCCGTGCCCTCTTCGAGTCCGCGGTCGCCCGGATCTCGGGGTTCACGCCCGACGTCGACGTGGTCTGCCCGGTGGGCACGTGCCGCGGCGGACGGTTGCGGATCCCCGTGGACCCCGGCATCGCCGTGGTTCGGCTCGTCGTGGTCCCCGAAAACCGGGTGGACCTGTCGCTCATCGCCCCGAGCGGGCACTCGCTCGGGCTGCCCGAGTCGGAGGGCATCAGGCGGGTCCTGGACGGGGCCGGCGTGACCAGTCGGTCGACCTCGAGCATCGTCCGAGTCGACCTCGACCTGCCGGCGGAGGCGCCGCGAGGAGACTGGACGCTGGCCGTCCGCAACGGGGCCGAGCCCGGTCGCGCCCCCGTGCAGGTCTACCGCGGCAGCGGACTGACGCTGCGGCTGACACCCGCCGCGTTGACCGCGACCGCCGGCGCGACGACCCGCTACTCGGTGAGCGTGGTCGACCGGACCGGGGCCGTCGCCGACCCCGCCCGCTGGCAGACCTTCGCGCTCACCGCACGGGCGGGTGCTGGTTCCCGACAGGCGTTGACCCGCAGCGGGGATGCGTGGTCAGGAACACTCGACGTCCCCCGCACCGGTTTCCCGCTCTCGCTTCCGTTGACCCTCACGCTCGACCTGGTCACGAAACCGAACCTCCTACGGCTCGCACCGGTCACTGTGCAGACGACGGTAATGGTCGAGCCGCCGGCAAGCCTGCCGTCCGTCGGGCCGGCCCGGCTCGTGCTCCCCGACGTCGTCGGAGCCGGGGACACCCGCGGCACCCTGCAGGTGCGCGGCAGCGACCAGGGGCCGACCGAGGTGTGCGTCGGACAACCCCCCCTGCACGGACCCCCTCAGGCCGGCGAGTTCGCGGTCTCGACGGGCCGGCGCTGCGTCGCCCTCGCCCGCGACGAGCGCACGTCGGTCACGCTGACCGTCGACCCCTCGGGGAAGGCGGACGGACTGGTCGAGGGCACCCTGCCGGTCGCTCTGCGCGGCTCACGCGCCGGCGAGCGAGCCCACCTCGACGTTCCCGTGCAGTTCGGCATGCGGCGACCCGTGGACGAGGCCACCCGGTGGGAACTGTCGCCCTGCTCGTCGCCGTCGGGATGCTCGTCCCCCTGCTCGTCCGGTGGGCCGCCGGCCGCCAAGCCGCGCGGCTGCGCTTCGACGTCTTCACCGTCGCCGACATCCCCGTGGTCGTGACGGAGAACGGGCTGCGTCGCGTCGGTGAGGACACGCCGCTGCGGCTCGACCCGGAGGACTTCGTCCACCAGCCGCCGCCGGACGAGCTGAGATGCCCGCTGACCACGGAGGTCGAGTTGCGGGCCCGTACACCCGGCCCGCTCGTTCTTCGCTCCCGAGACGGTCGTCGAGGCGACGGACGGCCAACTGGTCGCGGGTCAACACGACGAGCGGCCCGTGCACCGCCGCCGGATGCGAGTCCCGCTGGGCCAACCGGCGGCATGGCTCCTCGTCTGCGACGACCCACCGCCCCGGCCGAGCGCTGCGGACGGACAGCTGCCCGCGCGGCTGATCGCCTACCGGACGCAGGACGGCCCCGAGTCGCTGAGCCTGCTCCAGCAGTCGCTCGACGGGTTCGCCCGATGGGACCGAATCGTCGGCGATCTGCGCCGGCAGGCGCCGCAGGAGCCAGCGGCGGTTACCAGCTCGGCGCCCGCCCGGTCGGTCCCGG
>DATGDX010000347.1:0-5404 GCA_035310665.1 Mycobacteriales bacterium
TCGTCAACACGGAAGCGTCGAGGACGTCGTCGTCGTAGTGCTGGACAAACGCCCGGCGGCGGGAAGACCAGCCGCGGGACATGATCTGCCGGTAGATGGCGTCCCGGGAGTCGCGCCAGCGCGCGACGCCGGCGGGGAGGCCGCGTGCCGCGGCCACCCGCAACGCCCTGTCGATCGCCACCCAGCACATGAGCCGCGAGTAGGTGAAGGACTTGCGACCGCCGCGGGTCTCCCAGATGCCCTCGTCCGGCTGGTCCCAGGACGCGCACACCCAGTCCACGATCCGGCTCACCTCCTCCCAGCGGTCGCTCGAGACCGGCTCGGCCCATTTGTCGACGAGGTACACCGAGTCCAGCAGTTCGCCGTAGATGTCGAGCTGGAGTTGGTCGACCGCGGCGTTGCCGACTCGCACCGGCGACGAGCCGCGGTAGCCCTCCAGGTGGTCGAGAACCCGCTCCGGCAGGTCCCGGCGCCCGTCGATGCCGTACATCACCTGCAAGGGCCCGGACGGGCCGGACCCCGTGCCGTCGACGTGTTCGCTGAGGAAGTGCATGAACGCCCGTGCCTCGGCGCTGAAGCCCAACCTCAGCAGCGCGTAGGCGACGAAGGCGGCGTCGCGAATCCACACGTACCGGTAGTCCCAGTTCCGCTCCCCGCCGAGCTGTTCGGGCAGTCCCATCGTCGGCGTGGCGATGATCGCTCCGCTCGGCGCGTAGGTGAGCAGCTTCAGCATCAGCGCGGAGCGGTGCACCATCTCCCGCCACCGCCCGCGGTAGCGGGAGCCGCTCAGCCAGCCCCGCCAGAACCGCACCGTGCTCTCGAACAGCTCCCGCGCCTGCTCGGTGCTGCACCCGCGGACCTCGATCTCACCGCCGACCCGGTCCAGGGCGAAGACCGCGTCCTCACCTTCCCGCAACACGAACTCGGCCCGCACGTCCTCCCCGTCCGGGCGCAGCGGAACGTCCGCGGTCAGCGCCAACGTCAGCGCCGGCGCCTCGAAGATGGCCTGACGAGTGCCGGAGAGACGAAGGACGTGCTTGTCCCGCGCGTAGCCGAAGCGGGGCCGTACCTCGGCGAGAAACGGCAGCGCGCCGCGGACGCACACCACCCGGCGGATCAGCCGGTGCCGCTCCGCCTCTTTGCGGTCCCCGGTAATGGGCATGAAGTCCTGCACCTCGCCCACGCCCTCGGGCGCGTAGAAGCGAGTGATCAGGACGTTGGTGTCCGGGAAGTAGAACTTGTCCCTCCCACGCTGCGGTGACCGGTCCCCCTGGCGCCGCATCGCGCGGCAACCGCAGAGCGTATCGACCTTGCCGCCGACCACTTGTCGCGTCGCGCGCCAAACCGTCAACTGCCGCGCCCGCTCGCCGATGTCGTTGGCGTCGAGTTCTGACGGCTGCTCGGGGGGACGCGGTGGTGAACGCCAGCGGAAACGGCATGGGACGCCTATCGGGCGCGGCTCCCGCGGTGCCGGTGCCCGCCGTGGCCCTGGCCGTCGCGGGGACCACCCTGGTTGCCGGCGCCACCCTGGCCGCCGTCCCCACCCTGACGCCTGCCGCCTTCGCCTCACCAATGCGGACGCGCGCCGTCACGGCGCCGGTCCCCGCGGGCGCGGCCGACACGCATGACACGAGACGCCCTGCCGACCCGAAGCGGTGGCGGCCGCGGCACCCTCGGCCTGTCCGGGCCGGTGGCCGACGTGCTGGCCCGCGCGCCCGCGCGCGGCCCCGTTCGGGTGGTAGCACTCAAGGTCGGGCGCCGCGGTGAACCCGTGATTCGCGTCACCCACGCCGCCGACCGTGCCGCGGCCGCGGCGACGGTCGCGAACGACCGGCGCTCCCCGGACGTCGTCGCCGTGGCCGTCGACACCCTGGTACGGGCCGCCGACGTGTTCGCGCCGATTCCGGTGCCCCGCAGCGCTGTCGCGGGCGGAACCGGCATGCGCGCCGCGGCCGTCGGCACCGACACGTTGCGTTCCGTGCAGTGGGCGCTGGACCGGTTGCACGCCGAGCAGACGTGGGCGTTGCGCACCGCCGCCGGTCGAACGGTGGCCGTGGTCGACACCGGGGTCGCCAACCCTCCGGACCTCGCCGTACGGCTGCTGCCCGGAATCGACCTGCTCGACGGTAGCGAGGGCCGTTTCGACCCGAACGGGCACGGCACGCACGTGGCCGGGATCGTGGCCGCGGTCGCCGGCAACGCGCTCGGCGTCGCCGGGTTGTCCGGCGGAGCCCAGGTGCTGCCGGTCCGCGTCCTGGATGCGGACGGGTACGGCTGGGGCTCCGACATCGCGGACGGCATCGTGTGGGCCGTCAACCACGGCGCCTCTGTCGTCAACCTGTCCCTCGGTGGCTCGTACCCGGATCCGTTCATCGAATCCGCGGGCCGCTACGCCACGGATGCCGGCGTCGTCGTGGTCGCCGCGGCCGGCAACGAGCGGGCGGACGGCAACCCGGTCACCTACCCGGCCGCTTTCCCCGGCGTGGTCGCGGTCGCGGCCAGCGACCCGGACGACCGCAGCGCGCCGTGGTCGGAAACCGGCAGCTACGTGAGCGTGACCGCACCGGGAGTCGGGATCGTCTCGACGTACAACGACGGCGGCTACGCCAACGGGTCGGGGACCTCGATGGCGGCGCCGTACGCGGCCGCGGAGGCGGCCCTGGTGCAGGCGGCGAACCCGGGGCTGGACCGGGCCGGCGTGGTCGCGACGATGATGTCGACCGCGGTCGACCTGGGCCCCACCGGGCACGACGACGAGTTCGGCACCGGCCTCATCGACCCGCTGGCCGCCGTGCGCGCCGCCCTGCCGAGCCCGCCGGCGCCCGCGCCACCCCCACCCCCACCGCCGGCGCCGGTCGCCACCCGGACCACGCTGTCCTCCAGCGCGCGCGCACCAGTCCGCGCCGGCTCCACGGTCGTGCTCACCATCGGCGTGCGGACCGCGACCGGCGCGCGAGTGACCGGGACCGCGCGGCTGTGCACCCGCCGCCTGCCCGCGCGCGCCACCAGCTGTCGCGGCGTCGCGGTCCGCGGCGGCGTCGGACGCATTGCGCTGCGGCCACAGCTCGGCACGGTGGCGTACGCTGCGTACGCCGGCGCGACCGGGCTGCGCGGGTCGGTCAGCTCACCGGTGACGATTCGCGTCTTGCCCGTGGTCCGCACCAAGGGCGGCGTACGTGTGCTCCACCTGTCGGTCGGCCCGGCGCAGCGGCAGCGGGTCGCGGTGCAGCGCGTGGTGTCCCGGCGTTGGCGCACGGTTGCCGCGGTCACCGTCACGCGACACACCGACATCGTGCTGCGCCGGCTGCGGGCCGGCAGCTACCGGCTCGTGGTTCCGGCCACCGCCGAGCTGTCCGGCGTCACCACCGGCGTGATCCGGATTCGATAGTTCCTCGTGGACTGACGGCAGGGCATGCCGTCGAAGACGCGTGATGCGGTCGTGGTGTGTCGTCTCAAGGCGACACACCAGGGATTCCCCCGTATGCAGCAAACCCGGTGGCCCGCGTAGGTTGCCCCCGTGACCCTCCGCTGTCGCGGCGGCGCAAGACGCAGCGGTCGGCCGACACACGCGGAGGAGCGGCATGCGGAGTGCTGGACGGCAGGGAGCGCGGTCACCGTTACGGCCCCGGGCGCCGAGGCGGTGGGCGGCAGCAGGGTGTGCCGTGGCCATCGGGCTGCTGTCCGGGTCGGCGGCGGCGACCCCTGGGAGCGGGGTGAGCGCGAGAACCCTGGCTCAGGGTGTCACCGACGGCCCGGTCAAGGTGACGACCGCGCACGCCGCCACGGTGCTGGCGCGGACCATCACGATCGCCCCGGGTGGATCGACCGGCTGGCACTACCATCCCGGCAAGATCATCGGCGTTGTCGTCTCCGGCACGCTCACGCGCACGCTCGCGAGCAAGGACGGCGCCTGCAGGGTCCTCACCTCGCGGCCGGGAGACGCCTTCGTCGAGGAGGGTGGCAGGCGCCACGTGCACAACTGGCGCAACCTCGGCAAGACACCCGTCGTGCTGCACGCCACCTACATCCTGTCCCCGAACAGTCCGGCGTCCATCGACGCCAAGGACCCCGGCTGCGCCCGCTGATCCCTCCCCCAACCTCGGTCAGTTACCGGGCCCGGACCGGGGAAGCTCGACCGGCGCCAGCACCTCGACGAAACGACGCGCGCCCCGACGCAAACGCGTATCGAGGGTGACGAGCGGGCAATCGAGTGCGGCGGCGCTCGCGACGTACTCCGCGTCGTACGTCTTGGCCCAGCCCGCATCGTCAGCCACGTGCCAGGCTGCAGGATGGATGTCCGAGGTCGCGACGATTGGCGCGGACAGCAGGCGATCGCGGGCGAGGCCGGCCAGCTCGTCGCTGATCTCATTGCGCCAGCGCAACTCGTGCAGCACCGACATCGCCTCCGACCACAGCAGCGGGGGGGCGTGCAGATCGTGGGTGGCGGCGAGCAGGGCGAACCCCCTCGCCTCGAGGCACAGGCGCACCGTGACGCTCGCGTCTACCACGATCCGTCTCACGCTCAGTGCCCGGAACGGCTGCGGCGCACCGCAGCGACGACGTCCGGCATCGGCTCTCCGGTCGCCGTCCGACCCCAAGAGGGAGGCACCGACTCGTCCGAGAAAACCGGGAGATCAGCCTCGTCAATCATGTGCTGCAGACCGACCTTACGTGCGCGCAGCTTCCCAGACCGGATCCACCGCCGGATCGTCTCCGGATCGCGGTGCAACCGCTCCGCCACCTGCTGGACGGTCAACACTATTGTAGCATACTATAACGCAGGTCAGACGCACGGGTGGTCCGCAGCCAGCGGCGTCCCTGCTCGCCGCCAGCGCGTCGTCGGTCTCGTTCCGGCGAGGTCTGGCAGCCGCGCGAAGTGCGGTGGCGCAATTGCACCAGTAGGGGGTGACGAAGTTGTTGCATCCGAGAGGCGGGGTGGCGCATCGTGCACCCCTGACATGCGAGGGACGTGGAGTATCGCCGGTCGGGCGCGGCCCGACGGACGAAAGGGGGTTCGATGGTTGACGGTGCGCCGAAGGCCGGGCCCGAGTCGCGGTTCGGCGGGCTTGCGGCTGGCTTGTCCAGTTTCGCCGGAGTCCTGTTGCTCGTCGTCGGGGTATTCCAGGCGTTGGAGGGCCTGTCTGCGATCGTCAGGGACCGGCTCCTCGTCGTCACCCCTGACTACATCTACCGATTCGACATCAGCGCCTGGGGGTGGATCCACCTCGTGATCGGCCTCGCTCTTGTCGCGGTCGGCATCGCGATCCTGGCGGGCAAGACCTGGGGTCGCGTCGTCGGAATCGCCATCGCGACGGTGTCCGCCATCACCCAGTTCCTGTGGCTCCCGTACTTCCCGGTGTGGGCCATCCTGGTCATCGCCCTGGACGTCGGGGTCATCTGGGCG
>DATGDX010000348.1:0-6164 GCA_035310665.1 Mycobacteriales bacterium
CATGAGGACGATGTCGGGCAGCGTCTCCGTGGCCTTCGTGACCGCCTCCGCGCCGTCACCCGCCTCGCCCACGATCTCGATGTCCGGCTCCTGCTCGAGCACCATCTCGAGGCCGCGCCGGAACAACGCGTGGTCGTCGACGACGAGGACACGGATCGGGTCGCCGCTCGGCGACCCGATCCGTGTCTGCGTCGACCCGTCCGGTTCGTCGCTCACGAAACCTCCTGCCGTCAGCCGCCCGGCGGCCGGGGCCGAGCCACGCGGATCACCGCGCCTCCCGGACGCGACCGGAGACGGAGTTGGCCCGCTGCGCGCACCCGGACGACCACGGCATTGTCCGGCGAGGCAACGGGCCGCTCCGAGTGCCCTTCGATGATGACAGAAGGGTAGCCCGAAGGGCCGCCGGACCGCAGCGCGCGGCGGCCCGAATCGGCTAGTGCGTCTCGCGCCCGGACGTGTCGAGGCGGATCACGCCGTAGTCGTAGCCCTTGCGGCGGTAGACGACGCTGGGCAGCCCGGTGTCCTTGTCGCAGAACAGGAAGAAGTCGTGCCCGACGAGCTCCATCTCGAACAGCGCCTGGTCGAGGGTCATCGGCGCGGCCTCGTGCACCTTCTCGCGCACCACCATGGGGCCGGTGTCCGGCTCCTCGTCCTCCCCGCTCGCGATCGTCTCCGCTGCCCCCCCGGGCGGTGCACCGGCGCCGGCCGTCGTGGTGGCCGCAGTGGTGGCCGCAGTGGCGGCCGCACTGGCCGCCGCACTGGCGGTGGCCGCCGAGACCGAGACCGGGGTTCGGGAGCCGTGGTGAACCCGGCGACGGTCGGCGCAGCGACGCAGCCGGTTCTCCAACTTGTCGAGCGCGGCGTCGAGCGCGGTGTACTTGTCCTCGGCGGCCGCCTCCGCACGGATCACGGGCCCGCGCGATCGAACCGTGATCTCGACGCGCTGACGCAGGCTGGACAGTCGCCGGTTGCGTTCCTCGGAGACCTCGACGTCGAGCCGGATGATCTTTCCGTCCAGCTTCTCGATGCGGGTGAGCTTCTCCGCGGCGTGCCTCCGGAACCGGTCGGACACCTCCAGGTGCCGGCCCTTCACCACGATGTCCACGCGACCTCCTGCCCTCGACCCAACCGCCGGGACTGGCGCCCGCCCGGCCGACCTGGTCTTCGTCCCCACATCCGCCTGCCGAGGGTCTCGCAGCCGGGGCTTGGCATGGCCACTACCCCCCTTCTCCCGGGACGACGGGCATCCGGCCCGCCGGCGGGGCAGGACTGACGTCTAAGCCGCACCGTGCTCGAACGACGAGAAGTCGTCTTACGTGGGCCGTTTCGCCTGCGGCTGGCATCGGCTTGCCGGACGGTGCGAACCGTCCGGCGCAACCACGGACCCGGGCGAGCGCCACCGCCCCACGCTAGCCCCTGACCCCGAGCGCGCGCACGAACGTCGCCGACGAGCCGACGGGGGGTGGCGACCCGCGGGGGGCGACGGTCGCATCCGGGTCGGGACGTGCCGGCGGGCGGACGTGCCGGCGGGGGGTGGCGGCCACGGTCGCGCACGCGAGCAGCGGAACCCCTGCCTGCCGCAGCACGCGGGCCGCCTCCGCCAGAGTCGCACCGGTCGTCACGACGTCGTCGACGAGGAGGACGAGCCGACCGGCCAACCGCTCGCGGACCCGTTGGGACGCCGGGGCGAAGGCCCCGACCAGGTTCGCGGCGCGGGCCTGCGCGGACAGGCCGGCGGAATCGGCGACCCGGCGGGCGGGGCGAAGCGCGGGCACGACCCTGGCGTCGGGGAGGCGGCGCGCGGCGACGCGGGCCAGCCGCGCGGTGGGGTCGTGCCCCCGCGCGCGGACCGCGGCGGGCGCGGACGGCACCGGGACGAGCGCGATCCGCGGCGGCGGGGCCGCGGGGTCCGCGACACGGTGGGCGGCGTGCTCGACCGCCGCGGCGAGCGACGCGCCGAGCACCCGGGCCAGCCCCACCCGGCCTCGCTCCTTGTGCGCGAGCAGCGCGGCGCGGATCGCGCCCCGGTAGGGGGCCGCCGCGAAGGGTGGTGGCAACCCGGGGGGCGACGGCGTCGGCCAGGCGAGGAACGCGGGGCCGCCCAGCGCGCCGGCACAGGAGGGGCAGAGCGGCCCCGGCGCGGCGCAGCCCGCGCAGCGGGTGGGCAAGAGCAGATCGACGAGCGTGGCGAGCGGCATACGGGCAGCGTCGCGCGGCCCGCCGACGGTTTTCGTGCGTGCCCGGGCCGGCTGTGGGGGTTCGGGGTGGCTGTACGTGTCGCGGGGAGGGCGGGAGAACCCTGGGCGGGGCGTAGCGCCCCGCCGGTCACGTCCGGCGCACTCCGGGGGCGAGCGTGACCGCCCGGCGCGCGTCCGGCGGTCGCAGCGGCAGCGGCGAGCGCACGAGCTCCATGCCGGCGCGACGTGGCAGCGTGAGCCGGAAGTTGCATCCGCCGCCCGGCTCGCCCCACGCCTGCAGCCACCCCCCGTGCAGGTGCGCGTCCTCGCGCGCGATCGCGAGGCCGAGCCCGGTGCCGCCCGTCGACCGGGCCCGCGCCGGGTCGGCTCGCCAGAACCGGTCGAACACCCGCCGGCACTCGTCCGGGGAGAGACCCACTCCGTGATCGCGCACGGTCACCGCCACGGCGGTCTCGTCGCAGGCCATCCGGACCACGACGTCGCGTCCCTCGCCGTGGTCGATCGCGTTGACGACGAGGTTGCGCAGCACCCGTTCCACCCGGCGGGGGTCCACCTCGGCGAGGCAGGGGGCGGGCGGGAGCTCGAGGCGCAGCGCGCTCCCCCGCCGCTCGGCCAACGGCAGGCACACGTCGACGGCCCGGTGCGCCAGGGTCCGCACGTCGACCGGCTCGGCGTCGAGCGACGCCGCGCCCGCGTCGTACCGGCTGATCTCCAGCAGGTCGACGAGCAACGCCTCGAACCGGTCCAGCTGCGCCTGCAGCAGCTCCGCGGCGCGCGCGGCCGCGGGGTCGAACGAGGCCCGGGACTCGTGGAGCACGTCCGCGGCCATCCGCACCGTCGCGAGCGGGGTGCGCAGCTCGTGCGAGACGTCGGAGACGAACCGCCGTTGCACCCGGGACAGCTCCTCCAGCTGGCGGATCTGCCGCTGCAGGTTCTCCGCCATCCGGTTGAACGACGACGCCAGCCGCGCCAGGTCGTCCTCGCCGCGGACGAGCATCCGCTGGTCGAGCCCGCCGGCCGCGAGCCGCTCCGCGGTGCGTGCGGCGAGGCGGACCGGGATGACGACGAGCCGGGTGACGATCCACGCCACGGCCGCCAGCAACAGCACCAGGCCGGCACCGGCGAACGCCGCGGTCCGCTGCACGAGCGACAGCGTCTGCGCCTCCTGGCGCAGCGGGAACAGCTGGTAGAGCTGGTAGTCGCCGCCGGCGACGGTGAGCGGCGCGCCGACGACGAGGCCGGGCTCGCCGCGACCGTCGGCGTACCACAGCCGGGTGTACGTGTGCGCCTGCCGCCGGCCCTCCACGACCGCACGCCGCAACCGCGGCGGGACGCTGGCCGGCAGGATGTCGTTGCTCGCGCGACCCGAGCCGCCGGCGACGTCCGTCGTGTCCCGACCGGGCAGCAGCACGACCTCGTAGAGCCCGGCCTCGCCGCCCCGGTTCGCCAGGGTGCGGGTGAGCCGGTCGAGCAGCGGCCCGAGCGCGCGGGGGTCGGTGCGGTCCGCCGCGGCGAGCTGGGTCCGCGCGCTGAGCAGCCCGGCGCTCGCCTCGGCCAGCGCGGCGCGCGTCTTGGCGGCCAGCAGCCCGTCGCGCACCTGGCCGACGAGGACCACCCCGAGCACGGCCACCACGCCGGCGGACGCGAGCAGGGTGAGCGTCACCACCCGCAGCTGCAGGCTGGCGCGCCAGACGGCGACGAGCCGGCGGGGCGCCGGTAGCCGCCGGCGGAGACCGCCGGCGAGGGGGCGATCAGGCGAGCGGCTGGTGCTGCGCATCCGCGGCCGGCACCCCCGCCTTGTAGCCGACCCCGCGCACTGTGACCACGATCCGCGGGTGTTCCGGGTCAGTCTCGATCTTCGCGCGGAGCCGCTGGACGTGCACGTTGACGAGCCGGGTGTCCGCCGCGTGCCGATATCCCCACACCTGCTCCAGCAGCGTCTCCCGGGTGAACACGTGCCGTGGGCGGCGGGCGAGCGCCACGAGCAGGTCGAACTCCAGCGGCGTCAGCGCGATGGGCGTGCCCGCTCGGCTCACCACGTGCCCGGCGACGTCGATGGTGACGTCGCCGATCGTGAGCTCCTCCGGCGTGGGCTCGTCCGCGCGGCGCAGCCGCGCGCGCACCCGCGCGACCAGCTCCTTCGGCTTGAACGGCTTGACGACGTAGTCGTCGGCCCCGGACTCTAGGCCGAGCACGACGTCAACGGTGTCGGTCCGCGCGGTGAGCATGACGATCGGGACACCGGACTCCGCGCGGATCTGCCGGCACACGTCGATGCCGTCGGTGCCGGGGAGCATGAGGTCGAGCAGCACGACGTCGGGCTTGACCGCGCGGAAGGCCGCGAGCGCGGCGTCACCGTCGGCGACGAACGACGGCTCGAGCCCCTCGGCGCGCAGCACGATGCCGAGCATCTCCGCGAGCGCGGGGTCGTCGTCGACGACCAGCACGCGTCCCTTCATGACCCCATCGTGACACCGGTCGCGACCAGCGCGGCGACGGTTCGCGGATCGACCGGTGAGGCGACACCACGCTCGGTCACCAACGCGGTGACGAGCTCGGGCGGCGTGACGTCGAACGCGGGGTTGTACGCCGCGGCGTCGCCCGGCGCGCCCAGCCGGGTGACCTCCACCGGGTCGCGGTGCTCGACCACGATCTCCTGGCCGCTGGCGGTGGCGGTGTCGATCGTCGAGGTGGGCGCGACGACGACGAACGGCACGCGGTGGTGGTGGGCCAGCACCGCCAACGGATAGGTGCCGACCTTGTTCGCCACGCTGCCGTCGCCCGCGATCCGGTCCGCGCCGACGACGACGAGGTCGACCTCGCCGCGGGCGAACAGCGACCCGGCGGCCCCGTCGGGGAGCACGGCGTAGGGCAGGCCCGCGCGCGCGGCTTCGTACGCCGTGAGCCGCAGCCCCTGCAGCAGCGGCCGGGTCTCGTCGACCCACAGCCGGCGCAGGCGCCCGGCCCGGTGCGCGGCGACGGCGACGGCGAACGCCGTGCCCTCCCCGCCGACCAGCGCGCCGGTGTTGCAGTGGGTGAGGATGCGGGCGTCGGCGGGGACGAGCGCGAGGCCGTGCCGGGCCATGGCCACGCTCGCCGCCGCCTCCTCGGCCTCGATCTCCCGGGCGGCGGCCAGGGCAGCGTCGGGATCGCCGCCCGCGGCGTCGTACGCCGCCTGCACCCGCCGCACGCCCGCGGCGAGGTTGACCGCGGTGGGCCGCGCGGTGGCGAGCGCGGCGGCGCCGCCACCGACGTCGTCGCCGCGGGCGGCCGCGAGCGCGACGCCGTACCCCCCCGCGATGCCGAGCAGCGGGGCCCCGCGGACGGCGAGCGACTCGATCGCCGCCACGAGCGCCGGCACGGTTCGGCAGACGAGCGTGACCTCCTCGGCGGGCAACCGCGTCTGGTCGAGGAGGGCGACGGCGGGCCCGTCCGGCGGGCCGACCCAGGTGAGCACACGCACACGACCAGTGTGCGACGGCGGCGTCCCGTCGTCGCCGCATGGGAGGATCGCGCCGTGAGCGACACGCCGCGCTGGACCCCGCCGGACGAGGGCCCGAGGACCGACGCGCCCTCGCCCCGCGCGGGCGGCGGGGCGCCGCCGGGGCCGTCGTCGGGGTGGTCGGCGGGGTGGTCCGCGCCGGCCCCGCCCTGGCGGGCGGACGCGAAACCGGGCGTCGTGCCGCTACGGCCGCTCGCGGTCGGGGAGATCCTCGACGGCGCGTTCACGATGATCCGCCGCGAGCCGCGGCTGACGCTGGGGCTCGCCGCCGGCGTCGTCGTCGTCGAGCTCGTCGTCACCGCGCTGGTGGGCGCGCTGCTCGGCGACGTCGGGGCCGCGTTCGGCGTCCGCGACCTCGACGCGCTCGCCGCGGGGGGGTTCACCGCCGTGGGCACCCTGCCCGGGCTGGTCAGCACCCTCGTCGCCGCCGTTCTCGGCGCCGTCTACACCGGGATGGTCACGGT
>DATGDX010000349.1:0-9359 GCA_035310665.1 Mycobacteriales bacterium
GTGCTCGTCGGGCTCGGTGGGTGGCAGCACCCGGAGGGCGAGCATCGCCAGGTCGTCCGGGCCGCCGGTGCGGTAGGTCAGCACCGCGTGTTGCACGGTGTCGACCAGCCGTGCCGCGGACTGACCGGCAGCACCGGCGAGCAGGTCCGTGAGCCGCTCGTCACCGAACAGACCGTCGGCGCCGTGCGCCTCGGTGACCCCGTCCGTGTACAGCAGCAGCGTGTCCCCGGCAACGAGCCGGACGGAGCGTTCGAGTAGCTCGACCGTGTCCAGCAGGCCGAGCAACGGCCCGGGTTCGCCTACGGGCTGGACCACGCCGTCGGAGCGGATCAGCAGTGGCAGCGGATGCCCCGCCGAGCAGACGGTCGCGTCGACCCCGTCTGGATCGAGGTGGAGCCGCAGGTAGGCCGCGGTGAGAAACCGTTCCGGCCCGGTGCGCGCGAGCAGCAGCTGGTTGAGCCGGGCCAACGCGGCGGCCGGGCCGAGGTCGGGGGGGATCGCGTGCAGGGTGCTGCGCGCCAGCCCGGTCAACCCCGCAGCGTCGACGCCTCGGCCGGACACGTCCCCGATGACCAGCGCGTACTCGCCTGTGTCGAGCGGGAACGCGTCATAGAAGTCGCCGCCGACCTCAGCGGCCTGCTCGGCGGGCAGGTAACGAGCGGCCAACTCGACCCTCGACAACTCGGGCAGCCGCTCCGGCAGCAGCGAGGCCTGCAACGTGGCGGCGACGCGGGTTCGAGCCGCCAGGCTGCGCAGCGAGTCGAGCGCCGTTCCCGCCCGCGCCCCGACGTCGCCCAGTAGCTCGATGTCCGCCGAGGTGAATCGCGGGCGGTCGGCGGCCCGGGCCAGGGCGAGCACACCGAGCACCTGCCCGCGGGCGAGCAGCGGGACGGCGAGCAGCTCGGCGAGCGACAGCCGGGCGAGCTGGTCAGCCAGCGGATCCCCGGCGGCCAGCAATGGAGCGAGAGCGGCGATGTCCGACCCCGCGGGACGACCGTCGCGAAAGGCCACCGCCCGCGGGTCCGCCGTGTGCAGCGGGCCCAGCGGCTGCCCCACGAGCTCGTCCGCCAGCTCCGCCTGCGCCGGATCCGCCACGCGCACCTCGCGGCCGACGAGCAGGCCGTGCTCGTCGGGCAGGAGCACGCTCGCCCACGAGCCTATGGGCACGAGCAGGTCCGCCACGGCCGACAGCAGTTGGTCCTCGCCGGCGGCCGCAGCGAACACTGCGCTGGCCCGCGCGAGCAGCGCCAGCCGCTCCTGCGCCGCCTCGGCTGCGGCTCGCGCCGCGCGTTCGGTGTCGAGCAGCCGGGCGCGGTCCAGCGCTGCGGCGCACTGGCTCGCCACGGCCTCGAGCAGCTCCACCTCCTCGTCGGGGAACGTCCGCGGATCGGTCCACCCGAACGCTGCCAGGCCGATGAACGAGCCGCCTGCGATCAGCGGCAGGTTCGCCCACGCCTGCTGACGAACGCTGGTGCCCGCCAGGAACGGGTAACGCCGGTCGCGGTCGGCGAAGGAGGTGACCAGCACGGGGCGGCGCGTCGCCAGCACGTCACCCGCGATCGGTACGTCGGCCACCGGCAGCAAGCGATGCCGTGCGAGGAACTCGAGGTCCAATCCAGCCCCCGCCAGCGTCCGTAACGTCCCCTGCTCCTCGAAGAGGCTCACCGTTCCGGCCTGCGCGGCGAGCGCGTCGGTGACGGTGGAGACGACGGTGGCGGCGACCTCGTCGGAGTCGCGCGCGCGCGCGAGCGCGGCGGTGAGCCGTTGCAGCAGCGCGACGCGGGCGAACAGCCGGAGGTTCTCGAGAGCGACCGCCAGCACCCGCGCGTAGTGACGGATGGCCACCCCCTCCTCCGCCCCGGCCCCGTCGCCGTCGTCCGGCGCCGCGACCGCGAGCAGGCCGAGCAGTCCCGACCGACCTCGGATCTCCGCGAGCCGCCACCCGGGCTCGGGCACCTCGGCGAGCAGCGGGAGCACACGAACGGCCTCGGCCGCCGGCGTCCAGCGCGACGTGGTATCCGACGACGCGCACAGCCCGACGGGCACCGTGCTCGGCAGTCCGTCAGTGACCAGCCGGGGTGGCGAGCCGGGCGTGGCCAGTGCGGCCTCCACCTGTTGCTGTTCCGGCGCGGCGAGCACGACCGCGCCGCGGCCGAAGGTGTCGCTCGCCCCGCCCGCCGCGACCAGCAGAAGGTCGGGCAGCGACGTCGCCGCGTGGACGGCGAGGGTGGCCACGCTCAGCCGGCTCAACCGGGCCACGAAACTCTCGGCGCGCCGACGAGCCGTGTGGTACCGGACCAGCGCCCGCACCGACGCGACGAACTCGCCCGGCTCCAACGGTTCCACGAGGTAGGCGTCCGCGCCCTTCTCCAACCCGGTCACCCGTTCGTCGACGTCGATAGCCGTCGCGGAGACGTGCAGGACCGGGATCGACGCGGTGCGTGGGTCACTCTTTATCGCCTGGCAGACCTCGAAGCCGCTCATGTCCGGCAGGTTCACGTCGAGGACCGCGAGCTCGAGGTCGGGTGACAGGCGGCGCAGCGCCTCCTCGCCGGTCCCCGCTTCGACCACGTCGTACCCCGCCCGGCGCAACCAGCTGCTGAGGATGTAGCGGTTCGTTTCCGAGTCGTCCACAACCAGCACCGGTCCGGTGGAGGTCATGGCGTGCTGCCGGCGTGCGCGGCGACGAGCTCGCGGAGTGTGTGCGGTGTCAACGACGCCTTGGGTACGACGGCGCAGGCGAGGGCCGTCCGCTCCAGCACGGTGCTGTCGAGGCGGGCGCTCGTCGTCACGACCACGGGGAGGTCCCGCCACGCCGGCTCCTCGGCGATCCGTGCGAGCACCTGCGCACCGTCGATCCCGGGCATCCTGAGGTCGAGCAGCACGAGATTGGGCACGTTGCGGGCGAGGATGTCCAGCGCCTCGGCGCCGTTGCGGGCCTCCAGCACGTGCCCCGCGATGCCCTGCAGCATCGTGCTCAGCACGTGCCGGTAGGCCTCGTCGTCGTCGACGACGAGGACCTGCCGGGCGACGATGCCTCGTGGGCTCACGTCCCCCGGCTCGTGCGGCTTCGTGGGGTGCGGCGGGGGCACGGGGCGCAGCGGAAGCGACACCGTGAAGACGCTTCCGACGCCGGGCGTGCTCTGCAGCCGCAGTTGCCCACCGAGGAGTTCGACGAGTCGTCGCGCGAACGGCAGCCCGAGCCCGGTCCCGCGCATGCGGGTCTGCAGGGGCGAGGCGACCTGGTAGAACTCCTCGAAGACCTTTTCCTGTTCCTCGACGGGAATGCCGATGCCCGTGTCGCGCACCGCCAGGTGCACGCACCCGACGTTTCGGTCGACCTCGGTCGTGAGCCGCACCTCGCCTCGTTCGGTGAACTTCAACCCGTTCGTGACCAGGTTGCGCAGCACGTGCACGAGCAGTTCGGGGTCGGAGGCGAACCCCTCGACCGCGGGCGGTTCCTCGATGACGAGCGCAACGTCCGCGTTCGTGGCGAGTGGGCGCAGGGTCCCGTGCAGGTCCGCGAGCAGCCGGGCGAGGTCGATCGGCGCGACCGTCGGCTCCAGCCGCCCGGACTCCGCCTTCGCCAGGTCCAGCAGCTCGTTCACGAGCCGAAGCAGGTCCCGGGCACTCGCCTCGATGTAGGCGACCTGTCGGCGCTGCTCGTCGGTCAACGCGTCGCTGTCGCTGCGGAGCAGCCCGGCCAGTCCGAGCACCGAGTTGACCGGGGTGCGCAGCTCGTGGCTCACGTTCGCGAGGAACCGGGTCTTCGCCTCGTTCGCGTGCTGCAGCGCGACACCCTTCTCGTCCAGCTCGGCGTACAGCGCCACGACGCCCCGGTTGGTTTCGTCGAGCTCCTCCGACAGCTGCGCGTACATCGCCATCACGCCGCGGTTGGTGTCCTGCAGCTCCTCGTTCAGCTGCAGCAGCTCCTCCTGTTTGCGCTGCACCTGCTCGAGGGCGGTCGCCAGATTGGCGTTCTGGGCGCGCAACTCGTCCAACGGCGACACCGGGGCGATGGCGGCGATCCGCTCGCGGAGTCGGGTCAGCGAGGGCGCCGAGGCCGTCCCGTATCCGGGCAGCCGCTTGCGCAGCAGGACCCGGGACCTCCCGTCGTACTCGAATCCGTCCATCAGCCGCTGCGCCGCCGAGAGCCCGGTGAACGAGGAGCGATCCGGGAAGGCCAGCGTTCCGGCGGCCACCAGCTCGACGGCGAGCTCGGGCCGCACCACCTCATGCTCGACCTGCATGCTCGCCCAGCCGCCCCCCGCAGCGAGGACCTCGCGCCCCACCTCCGACAGAGCGGTGGCGACGCGCACCTGGTCCTGCGTGTCGAACCCGACGGCGGCGGCGATCTCACGGCCGCGTTGGCGGAGGAGGAACACGTCGCTTTCGGATTCGACGCCCTGACGCAGGATCTGCATCGCGTCACACCGCTCTCACCACGACGACGCCGGCGTCGTCGCGCCGCACGGCTCGGTCACGCAGGAGCACCGCGGCCAGGCACATCGGCGCGTGCGACAGTACGCCAGGGTAGTCACGGGTGGACCACTTGTCCGTCACACCGTCGGTGTGCAGGACCGCACTCGCTCCCACCGCGAGGTCAACCGCGAACTCCTTGGCCGTGCGGGTCTGATGGCCGAGGATGCCCGGCGTGCTGACCAACCCGCGTCGCCGGTCGTGATCGACGATCCAGCCCGCGACGTTGCCGACGCCGGCGAACACGAGCCGGCGTTCGGCGATGTCGACGTTGACCACCGCCGCCGCTGCGCCCGGCGTCGCGGCGAGGCCGCGGTGCAGCGCGGACAGGACGGCGCCCGGGGACGTGTCGGCGGGCAGGTCCTCGAAGACGCGAACCGCCTGCCGGGCCGCGCGGGCGGCGAGCGGCCCGTGCCCGAGACCGTCGACGAGCAGAACGTGCCAGCGGGACCCCTCGGTCTTCCACGCGTACGTGTCTCCGGCCTCCACCTCACCCGTCATCGGACGCACGAGCGCGGCCACCCGGTCCGAGCTGCGGGGCGGCGAGGGTCGCCCGAGGCTCGGGCGCGCGCAGTAGAGGGTGTGAACTACCGTGCCGCCACCCGCCCCGGTGTAGATGTCCCAGGAATCGGCGAGACGAGTCAGCGCGCCCAGCCCGATCCCGAGCGTTGCCGCACTCGACACGCCGTCTCGAAGCGCAGCCGGCACGTCGGGTATCCCGGGACCGCTGTCGTACGCCAGCACCTCCACTGCAACGGGGTCCCTGTGCAGGGGCCGCAGCAGCATCGTGCCGTGCCCCGCGTGCTTGATGAGGTTGGTGCCCAGCTCGGTAACCGCGAGCGCCACCTCCCCTGACCTACCCTCACCGAACCCGAGCCGCGCGCACAGCTGCTGCGCCGCGCGCCGGGCTGTCCCCACGCCGCTGTCCTCCTCGATCCGGAGCCAGACGCTCGCGTCGGGCATGACGAGGGGGGTGGTCACCTCGCCCACTTCGTGATCGTGACGCGCGTCCCGGCTCCCGGCGCTGTTTCGAGCTCGAACAGGTCGACCAACCGTCGTGCCCCAGACAGGCCGAGGCCGAGCCCGGTCCCCGTCGTATAGCCGTCGGTCAGCGCGAGGGTGACGTCGGCGATGCCCGGCCCGTCGTCGGCGAACGCCGCTCGGACCCCCCTGCGTGCCCCGTCGGCGACCACCTCGAGGACCGCGTTGCCGCCCCCGCCATGGACGAGGGTGTTGCGGGCAAGCTCGCTCGCGGCGGTGACGAGCTTCGTCTGGTCGACCAGCGACAGCTTCGCGGTCTGCGCGAGGGCGCGAACCGCTTGACGCACCCGGACGACGTCACCGTCGCTGCGAACGGCCAGGACCTCGTTTTGCAGCACGTGGCCCGCGGCAGCGGTCACTCCGACTCCACCAGCGGGGCCGGTTCGCGCTCCTCGCCGTCGTGGTCGACCCCACGGCGGTCACCGGCACGTGCCGCCAGCATGGCCAGCCCCTTCTCGACGTCCAGTGCCGTGCGCACGGTGCCGAGCGAGAGACCCAACTGGACCAGTGTGACGGCGACGGCCGGACGCATCCCGACCACGACCGTCTCAGCGTCGAGCACCGCCGACACGGCGGCGACCGTCGCGAGCATCCGACCGATGAAGCTGTCGACGATCTCCAGCCCGGAAATATCGATGACGACGCCACGCGCACCCGTCTCGACGATGCGCTGCGACAGGTCCTCCTGCAGGGCCAGCGCCGACTGGTCGTCCAGGTCGACGTGGATGGAAACGAGCAGAACGTCGCCGAGCTTGAGGATCGGAATCCTCTCCATCACGCCCTCGCTCGTCGTGTCATCTCCACGCCCGACCTCTTGAGTGCGAGCACGAGCGCGTCGGCCAGGGAGGCCTTGGTCGCGATGTCCCCGAACTCGATGCCCAGAGTGACGATGGTCTGCGCGATCTGCGGCCGGATGCCCGAGACCACGCACTCGGCGCCCATGAGGCGTGCGGCGACGACGGTCTTCAACAGGTGCTGGGCGACCTGGGTGTCCACCGCGGGGACACCGGTGATGTCGATGATGGCGCATTCGCTGCCGGTGTCGACGAGTGCCTGGAGAAGCTGCTCCATCACGACCTGCGTGCGCGCGCTGTCCAGGGTTCCGACCAGCGGGACGGCAAGGATGCCGTCCCAAAGCTTGACCACGGGCGTCGAGAGCTCGAGAAGCTGCTCCGCCTGCTCGACGATCACCTGCTCGCGCGCCGCCGCGTAGGTCTCGAAGGTGAACAGACCCAGGTCGTCGACGAGATCTGCGAGCGCAAGGTAGCTGTGCAGGTACTTCCCGTCGAGCTCCGGCCCGAGCGCCTGGAGCGCCGCGCGCTTGAGCGTGAGGACCCCGAGCGCGGTATCGCGGGGGGTCGACCCCTGCCGTGCACGGGTGCGCGACAGCTCGGCGAGCAGGGCCCGGACCTCGGCGTACGCACCGCTGCTCAGGTCTGTCGAGTCGCCCACCTCGAGCGAGCGGGTCAGCGCGTCGAGGATCTCGGCAAGCTCGCGACGAACCTCCGCGGGGCTCGAGCGCCGTCCGAGCTCGGCGACCACCGCCCCCGACCACGCGTCCAAGATCTGGTCTCCGGACCCGCGTAGAAGGCTCGCCAACTCGGCGCTGGTGCCTGCGGTCATGATCCACCCCTTGTCCCGACCCGCGGTCATCCTTCCACGCCCCACGCGCCTCGCCCCGACGCTCGTCGAACTGATCGTCGCAACAGGATCGAGTGATCCCCGATGCCGCCGCCCCCGTGTCCGGAGGCCCGACCGCGGTCGTTGCGGGAATGCCGTGTCCCCCGCACGGATAGATTGCGGGCGTGAAGCGGCTGGGGCTGCTGGGTGGAATGTCGTGGGAATCGTCGGTCGAGTACGGAGCGACCGATCAACGCGCTGGTACGGGAGCGGATGGGAGGTGCCGCGTCAGCAGATCACTCATCCACATCGCAGATGTGACCGCTGCGGCAGTCAGGGCAGAGAGGGTCACGGCGGTGGCCGTGCTCGTGACCCGCTACACGATGGAGCAGGACTTCTACGTGAGGCGTTTGCGGGAGATGCACGGTCTGACGGTGCTCGTGCCGGACGAGCCCGACCGCACCGCCGTTCACAACGTGATCTACGACGAGCTGGTGCGTGGCGTGACGGACGGTGCATCGAGGCAGCGGTACCTCGAAGTCATCGCCCGCCTGCAGGCACGGGGTGCCGACGGCCTCATAGCGGCGTGTACCGAGATCGAGTTACTCATCGGCCCGGACGACGTGGAGATTCCCTTCTTCCGCACCATGCACCTGCACGCGCTCGCTGCTGTCGACTTCGCCCTCGGCTACAACCTCTGACGCCGAATGCGACAGCGAACCGTGCGAGCGCCAAGGAAACTTCGGCGACCTTCGGCTGGCGCACAGCAGCTGGTAGGTCAGCGTTGAACACCTCCTACCGTTGCCCTGACCGCCGACCTTGCGGCGCGACACCTGCTCGTGGCCACCGCCTCCCGGCGCGTCGATGGTCGGGCGGAGCGGCCCTCCGGCGGTCCCCGGCACACCCCTCGCCGGGGCCTGAGGGCCGCGCGCCGTGATAGGTCCGCTGCCGCGGGGTTACGCGCGGGGTCACGCTGAGCCCATTCCACGTTGGGTCAGCTCATATGGGCGCTCGCGCCCTCTTGAGCTCGCTGAAGGCCGGCACCGAGGACAGCAGGCGGAGCGCGTCGAACAGTCGGTCTGCCCGGTCCCCCGTTGGCGGCGGGACCACGACCGGCCCGAAGTACGCACGACCGCCGTCGAGCGCGATGATCGGACTCCCGGCCTCGGTCCCCACCCGTTGCTGTGCTTCGTCGTGGCTCGTACGGACGGACGCGTCCCATTTCTCCTCATCCGCGCCGCAAGCTCGGCGGGCAACTCGGCCTCCGCGACACCCGTTCGTATACATCTCGTCGTCGTACACCTGCCCTTGTTCGTGCTTGTGGCCGCCCACAATCGTGTACAGGCGCCCCACCGCTCCCGAGCCGCTTGCCTGCTGAGCCGCGGCGAGCACCCGCAGAGCCCGCCGGGATTGACGCATCCCCTCCCGGTATTGCTCCGGCACGTCACGACCCTCGTTCAGGATGGACAGGCTCATCAGCCGCCACTGGACGTCGATGCGGCGGCGGCCGGCGACGTCGACGAGCCAGCGTGACGTTCGCCAGGTAAACGGGCAGGCGGGGTCGAACCAGAACTCCACCGACGCGATGTCCGGGCCACTCGTCATCGCGAAACCTCCGGCACGCAACCTGATCAAACCGTTCGCGTCCGCTGAAGTTACCCGTACCCCGACGTCGATCGGGCAGGAGCCGGAGCTGACCGGCCGGCGGCCGGTCGGCGGGGGCTGCTGTGGTCGGCGAGGTTCAACGAGTCGCCGGCCAGGAAGTGGCCTTCGGCCTAAGGACAGGCTAACCTAAACTTCGCTACCATCGGCGACCGTGGTCGACATCGACACGCTCGGGACGGTCGACGTCAACGTCGGTGTGACGCTCGCTGCCCCGCGGCTGCAGGGCGCGGTCGCGCGTCGCCTCTACGAGCTCGGGCTTCGCCCGGGCACTGAGGTGGTCGTGCTGCATCGGACGGCGGGCGGTGGTCGCGTCGTCCTGGTGGACGGCGCGCGCGTCGCGCTCGACCGCGCCACGCTGCTGGCGCTGCCTGTCACCCAGCAGCGACCGGTTGCGCTGCGCACCGCGGACGGGACCCCGACGTGACGAGGGTTGCGGCCGGCGTCGCCCCCGCCTCGCCGTCCGCGCCGTCGTGCCACGCCGGGTCGTCCGGCCGCGGGCCGGCTCGTCCCGGGTCTGCGGTGGTGGCGCTGGCGGGAGCCCCGAACGCGGGGAA
>DATGDX010000350.1:0-4627 GCA_035310665.1 Mycobacteriales bacterium
CAGGCCGGGCCGGGCGACATCATCGCGCTCGCCGGCATCCCGGACATCACGATCGGCGAGACCATCGCCGACGTCGACGACCCGCGCCCGCTGCCGCTGATCGCCGTCGACGAGCCCGCGATTTCGATGACGGTCGGCATCAACACCTCCCCGCTCGCGGGCGCCTCCGGGTCGAAGGTGACCGCGCGGCTGCTGCGCAACCGCCTCGACGCGGAGCTCGTCGGCAACGTCTCGATCCGCGTGCTGCCGACCGAGCGACCCGACACCTGGGAGGTGCAGGGGCGCGGGGATCTGCAGCTGGCGGTGCTCGTCGAGATGATGCGCCGCGAGGGATTCGAGCTGACCGTCGGCAAGCCGCGCGTCGTCACCCGCGTCGTCGACGGCGCGGTGCACGAGCCCGTGGAACGGCTCACCGTCGACATCCCGGAGGACTACGTCGGCGTCGTGACCCAGCTGCTGGGGCTGCGCAGGGGCCGGCTGGAGCAGATGGTGAACCACGGCACCGGCTGGGTGCGGATGGAATACCGCGTGCCGGCGCGCGGCCTCATCGGCCTGCGCACCGAGTTCCTCACCGAGACCCGCGGCACCGGGATCCTGCACCACGTCTTCGACGGCTAAGAGCCGTGGCACGGTGACCTGCGCACCCGGCCGACCGGGTCGCTCGTCGCCGACCGGCGCGGGGTGGTCACGGCGTACGCGCTGTTCAACCTGCAGGAACGCGGGACGCTGTTCGTCGGGCCGGGCACCGAGGTCTACGAAGGGATGATCGTCGGTGAGAACGCCCGCGCCGACGACATGGACGTCAATCCCACCAAGGAGCGCAAGCTGACGAACGTCCGCTCGTCGACCGGGGAGGAGCAGGAACGGCTCATCCCGCCGCGGGTGCTGTCGTTGGAGCAGGCGCTGGAGTTCTGCCGCGAGGACGAGTGCGCGGAGGTGACCCCCGCCGGGGTGCGGCTGCGCAAGGTGGTGCTCTCGGCGTCCGAGCGCGCCCGGACGCGCGGGCGCCGCGGTTCCTGACGCTTTCCTGGCCCGTTCCTGGCCGGAACTGGCCCGGGAAACGCGTCACCCGTGACGCGTTTCCCGGGCAACTCGAGTCACGGGCGCCACCCCGAGGCCAGGAGGGCCCGCCGGACCTGGTCGGCCACCCGTTCCGGGAACAACCGCACCACGAGCGCCGGGAAGCGGTCCCGATCGTGAGGTCGTCGAGGACGGCAAGCAGCTGCGCGCGGCGCGGGAGGGTCCGCCGCCTCTCGACCTCCGCGCGCACGTCGCCCGGACGGACCAGCCCCTGCTGCACCGTCGCGGCGAGGATCGCGCACGCGCGCAGGTCGTCGCGGACCGCCACCGCCGCGTCGATGGCCGCACGCGCCGGGCGGGTCCGTGGCGGTCGGCGGGTGGGGTGCAACCCGCCGCGCAGATCACGGACTCGACCACGCGGACGCCGGGCAGTCGCGGGACCTCGGATCCGTGCGGGACGATGACGTGCACGCGGTCCGGCTCGTAGCCCCGCAGTCCCTCGCCTGCAACGCGGACAGCCCGCACAGCGCCGCGCGCGGGCCCGCGTGCAGCACGGCCACCCACCACCGTTGCCGCTGCGTGAGCGGTCCCGTGTGCAACACGATCACGCGTGGACCGTGCACACGCCACCGACCGGCACGCACCGCGGAGCGCACCACGTGGCGTGTGACGGCGTACTCGCGCGCCTGACCGCGCGACACGACGCCGTCCCGGGACCGGCCGAGCGCGACGAACTGTGGTCGCCGCTGCGCCGGGTCGTCGTCGGGAACCACGGACACGAGTGGATGGTGAGCCGCCGGTGCGACAGCGGGCGAGCGTCAACCGCCCTCGTCCACAGCCGCGCTCAGGTCATGCCGAGCGCGCGCTTGACGAAGTCGACCTGCAGCAGCAGCAGGTTCTCCGCGACGTGTTCCTGCGGGGTCATGTGCGTCACGCCGGACAGCGGCAGCACGGTGTGCGGGCGCCCGGCGGCGAGCAGGGCCGACGACAGCCGCAGCGTGTGGGCGGCGACCACGTTGTCGTCGGCCAGGCCGTGGATGAGCAGCAGCGGTCGCCGCAACCCCCGGGCGTCCGCGAGCAGCGACGAGCGGTCGTACACCGCGGCGTCCGCGCCGACCGGGTCCACCCCGAGGTAGCGCTCGGTGTAGTGCGTGTCGTACAGCCGAAAGTCGGTCACCGCGGCCCCGGCCACCGCGGCCGCGAACACGTCGGGCCGGCGCAGCACCGCGAGCGCGGCCAGGTAGCCGCCGAACGACCACCCCCGGATCGCGACGCGGGTGAGGTCGAGCAGGCCGGGGCGCGCGGCCGCGACCGCGGACAGCGCCGCGACCTGGTCCTCCAGGGCCGGGGTGGCCAGGTCACCGGCGACCGCCTGCTCCCAGGCGCGGCCGCGCGCGGGCGTCCCGCGCCCGTCGGCGACGACGACGGCGAACCCCTGGTCGGCCAGCCACTGCGAGGCGAGGTACGCGTTGCGGGCAGCCAGCACCCGCTGCGCGTGCGGGCCGCCGTACGGGTCCAGCAGCACGGGCAACGGTGCCTGCTCGGGCGCGAACCCGGTCGGCAGCAGCAGCGCGATCCGCAGGTCGCGCTCCCCGCCGCGCAGCAGCGTGACGGACGGCGTGAGCACCGGCGTCTCCGCGTGCGACGCGAGCCGGATCTCCCCGACCCGCGTCCGGGTGCCGAACCAGGTCATGGAGGCCGACGACCGCACGACCACCTCGCCGGCCGCCGCGGCGGCGTGCACCCCGGGCTCGTCGGTCAACCGGTCGAGATCCCCCCCGGTCGACCAGCGCCACACGTGCACCTCGGTGGGCTCCTCCGACGCGGTGAACACCACGCCGGCCGAGGACACGTCCACCACCTCGCGGACCTGCCATCCCTCGGGGCTGACCGGCACCGCGTCGACGAGCAGCCGCCGGACCCCGTCGACGTGGCCGACCCAGACCAGCCGGCCGTCCGGCAGCTCCGCGGGCACGCCGGGCACGATGTCGAGCCACACCGGGTCGTGCGCGGCGTGTACGAGCGACGTGACGCCGCTCGTCACGTCCACCCGCAGCACCTGCTTCCGTCGCTGGTCGCGCGACTGCACGAGCAGCAGCGGCGCCCGGTCGGGCGCCCAGGTCACCTCGACGAGGTAGGGGAACGCCTCCCGGTCCCACCGCACGGGCACGTGTGCGCCGGCGAGGTCGACCACGGCCAGCGACACGTCCGGGTTCGCGGTCCCCGCCGCGGGGTAGGCGAGCGTGACCGGTTCGCGGGCCGGGTCCGCGGGGTCGGCGACGTGCCAGCGCTGCACCCGCGACTGGTCGACCCGTGCGACGAGCAGCCGCGAGGCGTCGGGCGCCCACCAGTACCCGCGAAGCCGTCCCATCTCCTCCGCCGCCACGAACTCGGCGAGCCCCCACGTCACGTCCGGGTCGTCCTCGCCGACGAGCGCCCGGTCGCCGGCGTAGCGCTCCGGGTCGTCCGGGTCGACCACCCACACCGCGCCGTTGTGCACGAACGCGACGCGGGAGCCGTCCGGCGCGGGTCGCGGGTCGAACGCCGGGGTCTCCACCGGCAGCTCCCGCACGTCGCCGTGCACCAGGTCGGCCAGGAACAGAGCGCCGGCGAGCACGAAGGCGGCGCTGCGCGCGTCCCGGTCTACGGCGTACGCCGTCACGCCGCAGGCGCTCTCCCGCGCGCGCTCCCGGCGCGCCCGCTCCTGCGGCGACTCCCGCGCGGACTCCTGCGCCGCGGACGGCTCCCCGTCGAGCAGGTGCCGCGGGTCGGCGACGAGGCGCTCCGTGCGCGTCGCCACGTCGTACACCCACAGCGCCGTGACGCGGTCACTGCCCGAGCGGGACCGGAGGAAGGCCACGCGCTCGCCGGACGCTCCGACGGAGAACGTGCGCGGAGCGCCGAGGGTGAACCGCTGGGTCCGGGCGTACTGGCGGGGAAACGAGATGCCGTCGGTCACCCGCCTACCCTGGCAGGACATGGACCGTGCCACGGACACCGAAGACCGCCGCCTGCTCCTGGTGCACGCGCACCCCGACGACGAGACGATCGGGACGGGGGCGACGATGGCGCGCTACGCCGCCGAGGGAGTGGGGGTCACCCTCGTCACCTGCACCCTCGGGGAGGAGGGTGAGATCCTCGAGCCGGGGCTCGAGCACCTCGCCGCCGACCGGGAGGACCGGCTCGGCGAGCACCGCATCGGCGAGCTGGCCGAGGCGATGCGCTGCCTCGGGGTCCGCGACCACCGCTTCCTCGGCGGCCCCGGCCGCTGGCGCGACTCCGGGATGATGGGCCTGCCGACCAACGACCGACCGTCGTGCTTGTGGCAGGCGGACCTCGACGAGGCGACCGCCGCGCTCGTCTCGATCGTGCGCGAAGTGCGCCCGCAGGTCGTGGTGACGTACGACGAGAACGGCGGCTACGGGCACCCCGACCACATCCAGGCGCATCGGGTGGCGGTCCGCGCCGTCGACGCCGCGGGCGACCCCGCGTATCGCCCGGACCTGGGGGCGCCGTGGCGGGTCGGCAAGCTGTACTACACGGCGGTGCCGAAGTCGTTCCTGCAGGCGTCGATCGACCAACTGCGCGAGGCGGGGCATGGCGACTT
>DATGDX010000351.1:0-10749 GCA_035310665.1 Mycobacteriales bacterium
TCGCCTCCGTCGACTACAAGGACGTCGCCCTGCTGCGGAAGTTCATCTCCGACCGCGGCAAGATCCGCGCCCGGCGCGTGACCGGCAACTGCACCCAGCACCAGCGGGACGTCGCGATCGCCATCAAGAACAGCCGGGAGATGGCGCTGCTGCCCTACACCAGCACCGTGCGCTGAGGAGCCCGGGCCGATGATGAAACTCATCCTCACGCAGGAGGTGTCCGGGCTCGGCGGCCCGGGCGACCAGGTCGAGGTGCGCGACGGCTACGGCCGCAACTACCTGCTCCCGCGCGGCTATGCCATCAAGGCGTCCCGCGGCGCCGAGAAGCAGGTGACCGAGATCCGGCGGGCGCGGGCGGTGCGGGAGATCCGCGATCTCGACCAGGCGCGCGCCGTGGCGGCACAGCTCTCCGGCCTCACGGTCAGGCTCGAGACCCGCGCCGGATCGGGTGGGCGGCTGTTCGGCTCGGTGACCGCCGCGGACATCGCCGACGCCGTCAAGCGCGGGGGCGGCCCGGCTCTGGACAAGCGCCGCATCGAGGTGACCGGACCGATCAAGACGGTGGGCGCTCACCAGGTGAACGTTCGGCTGCACCCGGAGGTCGCCGCCACCGTGACCATCGACGTCGTCCCCGCCGGCTGACGACTCCGCTCAGCGCACCACGCCCGTGACCAGCCACTGGGTGCTCCCGGCCCGGACGGACAGGAAGCCGAGCCGCACGAGCATGAACACGACGAGCGCCAGCCACAGCTCGACCAGGCCCGCGTCGCGCGCGAGGACGAGGGCCGCCGCGGGCACTAACACGGCGAGCGTGCCGAGGCCGGCGGCCGCGAGGTAGCGACCGTCGCCCGCACCGATCAAGACGCCGTCGAGCACGAAGACCACTCCGGCGACCGGCTGCAGGACCGCGGCGACGACGAGCGCCGCGGCGATCAGCGCCCGCACCCGCGAGTCGGCGGCGGACAGCGGGGGCAGCGCGGTGTGCACGGCGAGCACGGCCGCGCCGAACCCCAGCCCGAGCGCCGACTCCCCACTCGACCATTCGCCCGGTGACCGCCCGGGTCTGCGCGACCTCGCTCGCCCCGAGGGTGCGCCTGACGAGGGCCTGACCGGCGATCGCGACCGCGTCGAGGGCCAAGGCCAGCAGGGACCAGACGGCGAAGACGACCTGGTGCACGGCGAACTCGGCGTCGCCGAGGCGGGCGGCGACCGCGGTCGCCAGGACGAAGACCGCGCAGGCTGAGCGTCCGGACGACGAGGTGCGCGCCCGCGGCCGCCGCGCACCGCACCCCGGGCAGGTACGGGCGCAGCGGCACGCCGTGCGCGCGCACGCCGCGCGCGACGACGACCAGGTAGGCCCCTGCCGCGGCGTACTGGGTCACCGTCGTGCCCCAGGCGGATCCCGCGATGCCCCACCCGAGCCCGAGCACGAGGACGGCGTTGAGCGCGAGGTTGAGCAGGCTCGCGCAGGCCGCCACCGCGAGCGGGGTGCGGGTGTCCTGCAGGCCGCGCAGCAGCCCCGTGCCGGCAAGCACGAGCAGCATCGCGGGCACGCCGAGCACGGCGATCCGCAGGTAGTCGACGGCGTACGCCGCGACCGCCGGGGAGGCGCCGAGCGCGTCGACGAGCGCGTCGACGAGCGCGGGCGCCGTCGGGAGCCCGACGAGGACGAGGACGCCGCCGAGCCCCACGGCGAGCCACAGCCCGTCGACCCCGGCGTGCAGCGCGCCCCCGGGTCGCCGCCACCGAGCCGGCGGGCAACCGCGGCGGTGGTTCCGTAGGCGAGGAACACGCAGACGTTGACGAGGGTCGCGACCGCGGTGCCGGCGACGCCCAGCGCGGCCAGCGGACCGGTGCCGAGACGGCCCACGATCGCCGCATCGCCGAGCAGGAAGAGGGGCTCGGCGACCAGTGCGCCGAGCGCGGGCAGCGCGAGCCGGACGATCTCGGCGTCGTACGGCGGACGGAGACGGACCCGCATTTCGGACGGGAGCCTACGGACCGGATGCGCCCCCCGGGGTGCGTTCGCGAGCCGCTGCCGATGCGTCTTCCTCCACACCCCGGGCATGTCGTCGGTGCAGGTAGAGAGCGCTTCCACGGAGCGGCGGCCGGGAAATCCCCAGGCTTGTCCCCAGGCGGTGCACAACCGGGGGGCGGTGCCCCCCACCCTGCCCACAGCGTGTGTGGACGAGCGGGTTGAGCTCCGCCCCCGGGCTTCCTAGCCTCGCCGCGATCGAACTGTCCGACCGCCGCGCTAGAACCGCAGGGTCACCCCCCTAGCCCTGGAGTCGACTCTACGTGAGTGTCGCCGATCTGGCCCCGGTCCAGTCCTCCCCCGAGTTCGAGAGGACGCCCCCGCAGGACATCGCGGCCGAGCAGTGCGTGCTGGGCGGGATGCTGCTGAGCACGGACGCGATCGCCGACGTCGTCGAGGTGCTGCGTTCCACGGACTTCTACAAGCCGGCCCACCAGCTCGTCTACGACGTCGCCCTCGACCTCTACGGCCGTGGCGAGCCGGCCGACGCGGTGACGGTCGCCGCGGAGCTGACGCGGCGGGGGGAGCTCACCCGAGCCGGGGGGGCTCCCTACCTGCACACGCTCATCTCGTCCGTGCCGACCGCGGCCAACGCCGGCTACTACGCAAAGATCGTGCGTGAGCGGGCCATCCTGCGGCGGCTCGTGGAGGCCGGCACGCGCATCGTGCAGCTGGGCTACGCGGCCGAGGGCGACGTCGACGACGTGGTCGATCGGGCGCAGGCCGCGGTCTACGAGGTGACCGAGCGGCGCACCAGCGAGGACTACCTGCCGCTCGAGGCCATCCTGCCGGCCACTCTCGACGAGATCGAGGCGATCGGCAGCCGCGGCGGGGTGCTCGTCGGCGTTCCGACCGGCTTTCGCGACCTCGACGAGCTCACCAACGGGCTGCACCCGGGGCAGCTCGTGGTGCTCGCCGCCCGGCCCGCCGTCGGGAAGTCGACCGCCGGGCTCGACTTCGCGCGTTCGGCGGCCATCCGGCACGGGCTCACCACGGTGATCTTCTCCCTGGAGATGGGCCGCACCGAGATCACCATGCGGCTCCTGGCGGCCGAGGCGAGGGTTCCCCTTCACCACGTCCGGACGGGGGCGATGACCGAGGAGGACTGGGACCGCCTCGCCCGGCGGATGGGCGAGGTGGCGGACGCCCCGTTGTTCATCGACGACTCGCCCAACCTCACGATGATGGAGATCCGGGCGAAGGCGCGGCGGCTCAAGCAGCGGCACGACCTGCGGCTCGTGGTCGTCGACTACCTCCAGCTGATGACCTCGCCGCGGCGGGTCGAGAACCGTCAGCAGGAGGTCTCCGAGCTGTCCCGCAGCCTCAAGCTGCTCGCCAAGGAGCTCGAGTGCCCCGTGGTGGCGATCAGCCAGCTGAACCGCGGGCCGGAACAGCGCCAGGACAAGAAACCCCTGCTGTCCGACCTGCGGGAGTCCGGCTCGATCGAGCAGGACGCCGACGTCGTGATCCTGCTCTACCGCGAGGACGCGTTCGAGAAGGAGTCTCCGCGGGCCGGTGAGGCCGACTTCATCGTGGCGAAGCACCGCAACGGTCCGACCGCGACGGTCACCGTCGCCTTCCAGGGCCACTACAGTCGCTTCGTCGACCTCGCACCGGTCTGATCGCCGTGGAGCACGCTCCGCACCGCCCGACGCTGGCGCTCGACGTGCTCCCCGACGTGCTGTGCGTCGCACGGCTCGCCCCCGACGCGTCTCTGCCCGTGTCCGTGCTCCGGTCTCGGGGCCTCGTGTCGCTCACCCGCACCGTCGAGGAGCTGTCGGTGGTGTGCCGGGAGCAGGATGCCCCGGCGCAGGCGCGGGTGGAGCGCGGATGGCGCGCGCTGCGCGTCGCCGGGCCGCTCGATGTCGCGCTCACCGGCGTCCTCGCCTCGCTCGCGCAGCCGCTCGCCGACGCGGGGATCAGCGTGTTCGCCGTGTCGACGTTCGACACCGACTACCTCCTCGTCCGGGAGGTCGCGCTCGACCGCGCGGTGCAGGCGCTGCAGGCGGCCGGGCACCGGGTGACCCGATGACGCTCGTCCTGGCGGCTACCGCTCTGCCAGCACCGCCTCCACCTCGATCTCGACCTTCCATCGCGGGTCGAGCAGCCCGGCGACCACGACCATGGTCGCCGCCGGTCGGACCTCTGCGAACCGGAGGCGGTGCGCCCGCCCGACGGCATCCGCGTGCGCGGCGTCGGTCACGAACATGCGCGTGCGCACGACGTCGCGCACACCTGCGCCGGCGTCGGTGAGCGCGGCCACGATGATGTCGAGGCAACGCAGCGCCTGCCGCTCCGGATCGGGGTCGCAGCTGGCGTCCGGCCACACCGGTGCGGTGCCCGACACGAGCACGCGGTCGCCGATCCGCACCGCGCGGCTGAACCCGATCTCCGACTCGTACGGCGAACCCGACCCGATCCCACGGCGCATCGAGGCACCGTAACGAGGGTGCCACCGAGCCGGCGCGATTCGACGCCACCCGGCCCGAGCGGCGACGAGGGACCGCACAATGACTCCGGTGGGGCGGAGGCGTCCGCCCACCCGCCGTGGACGGCCGAGTCCGTGGCCGGCTCGACACCGCGACGTCACCGGCACCGCGACCCCTGGCCCCCGGTTTCGCTGGTCCGGAGCCGAGAATTCGGCCACGAGGTCACGGGACGAAAACCGTGACGGGAGGTCCCGATGCCGATCGAGGCGGACGCCCCAGCGCTGAACGAGCGGGCCGCCGCGCTGCCCCTCCAGCGCGCGCCCGAGCACCCGGGCGGCCGACCGGTGCGCGGGCGCCGGCGGGACCCGACCCCGCGTGTCGCGTCGGCGCTCGCACTCATCGCCGGTGTCGTGAACCTGCTGTCGGCCGCGTTTCCCGCCGAGCCCCGCCGGTTGGAGCTGGTCCAGTCCTTCCTGCCCGGTGCGGTCAGCCGGGGCGCGACCGTCGCGACGGCCGCGGCGGGCGTCGGCCTGCTCCTGTTGTCCGGCGCCCTGCGCCGCCGCGAACGGCTCGCCGCGCTGGCCGCCCTCGCCCTGCTCGCCGGTGGCGCCGTGCTGCACCTCGTGAAGGGGCTCGACGTCGAGGAGGCGGTGTTCGACGCGTTCCTCGCCGGGCTGCTCTTGGGCCGTCTCGACCGGTTCTGCGCCGCGGTACGCCGGCGGCGCCGCTCGGTGCTCCGACCCGCGCTCGCGGTCCTCGCCGTCACGTTCGGGTACGGACTCGTCGGGCTGGTGGTGAACGACCGCGATGTCGCCCGGGACCTCGGCCCGCTCGGCTTGCTGACCGAGATCGCGCGGATGGCGGTCGGGCTGGGCGCCGTGACCCCCCTCTCCGGCCGCTTCGGCCGGTTCTTCCCGACGTCGTTGGTCGTCGTCTGCTACACGGGCCTGCTGTACGTCGCCGCGCGCGCGCTCGCTCCCGGTAGCCGCCCCCGGGCGGTCGACCCCGAGTTGCGGGCGGCGGTCGCCGGATCCGACGACTCTCTGGCGTACTTCGCGCTGCGCGACGACCGCCGCACGGTCCGGGCCGGTGACGCGCTCGTCTCCTACGGCACCTCGCGGGGGGTCGCGGTCGCGGCCGGCGACCCCCTCGGCCCGCGCGAGCAGTGGCCGGCGGCCGTGGCGGCCTTCCTGCGGGAGGCCGCGGACGACGGCCGAGTCCCGGCGGTCATGGGGTGCGGTGCCGCGGCCGCGAGCGTGTACGCCGCCTGCGGCCTGCACGCGCTGTACCTCGGGGACGAGGCCGTGCTGGACCTCGAGCAGTTCTCGCTGGAGGGTCGCGCGGTGCGCATCGCGCGCCAGAGCTGGAACCGCGCCCGTCGCGCCGGCTACACGACCGTGATCTGCCGCTCCGGCGAGCTGGACGCGGACCGGGCCCGCGAACTCCAGGCGATGGCGCAGCGGTGGCGGGGCGGTGCCGCGGAGCGCGGGTTCTCGATGGCCCTGAACCGGTTGTTCGATCCGCGGGACGCCGCCACTGTTCTCGTGGTGGCGCAGGACGCGGACGCCCGGGTGCGGGGGTTCCTGCACTTCGTGCCCTGGGGCAGCGACGGCCTGAGCCTGGACGCGATGCGCCGAGACCGCGACGCACCGGCCTGGCTCAACGACTTCCTCGTCGTCGAGGCGGCGCGCGGGCTCCGGAGCGCGGGCATCCGCCGGGTCTCGCTGAACTTCTCGTTCCTCCGGGCCGTCCTCGCCGCGGGGCAGGCGGACGGGCCGTGGCAGGTCCGCGTGGCGCAGTGGGTGCTCCGGCGCCTGTCCGGGCAGTTCCTCATCGAGTCGCTCTACCGGTTCACCAAGAAGTTCGACCCGTCGTGGCAGCCGAGATACGGCTGTCTCGAGGCGGTCGATGATCTGCCCAGGGTGACGCTGGCGGTGCTGCGGCTGGAGGGACTGGTCAGCCTGCCGGCACTGGCCGGCCGTCGGCCGGGACCGGAGAGCCGTGGGTGACGACGATGACCGGGGTCGCGCACGCCTCCGCCCCGCTCGCGACGCTCCACGCGATCCCGCCCTCCCTGCTCGGCGAGTTCGGCCGCGGACCGCTGGAGACCCCGCTCGTCCCCGCCGCGTTCGGGGCGCTGCTGCTCGTCTCCCTCCTCGTCGCCGCCGCCCGTCGCCGTTCGGGCCCGTCGCGCTCCCACCCCGCGCGCCGGGTGGCCTTCGCGCTGTGGGTGCTCGTGCTCGCGGTGCTGACCGTCGCCTCCTCGGCCAACGCCTACGTCGGCTACGTGCCCACGGCGGCCTCGCTTCTCGGCTACGGCGAGGGGCACAGCTCGGTGGAGGTGCTCCGGGTCGGGGACACGCGACTTCGGGTGCCGGATTCGTCGGCGTACGTCTACCTGCCCCCCGGCTACGCCACCGGCGCCGCGCACGGGCGGCGCTACCCGGTCGTCTACCTCATCCACGGATACCCGGGCGGAGCCATCGACTGGTTCCGCGCCGGCGAGGCGCCTCGGGTGATGGACGCGCTGCTGCGTCACCACGTGGTCCCACCCCTGATCCTCGTCGCGCCCGACGCGAACGGCGGGTGGGTCCGGGACTCGGAGTGCCTGGACGCCGTCCACGGCCCGCAGATCGCCACGTTTCTGACCGGCCCTCTCGTGCACGCCGTCGACGCCCGATACCGGACGGTGAGATCCCGAACGGGCCGGATGATCGGCGGCATGTCGAGCGGCGGGTACTGCGCGCTCAACCTCGGCCTGCGGCACCTGACGACGTACGGCGCGATCCTCGCGTTCATGCCGTTCGGCGATCCCGGGGCGGTGACCGCGACGGTGCTGGGGGGCGACGACTGCCGCTGGCTGGACAACGCTCCCCGCTACTACATCCCGCGGATGCCGTTCCGGCCCCGGATCTCGACGTTCCTCGCGGTCGGCGCCCACGACCCGCAGGCCGCCGCGGCCCGGGCGCTCGCCGACGAGCTTCGCCGGCGACATCAGGTGGTCGTGCTGCGGGAACTGCTCGGTCTCGACCACACCTGGTACGCCGCCCGCCAGATGCTCCCCTACGGCCTCGTGTTCGCCGCCTCCGTGCTCGGCTTCCGCGGCGCGCCGCCTCTCCCGCCACCCGGCGCCAGCCTCAGGGGAGGGACGCGAGCTGGCGGACGAGGCGGTAGGGGTAGTCGGGTGTCGCCGGCTCACTGATCCTGTCGAGGACGGCAGTGGCCTCCGCGTCGAGGTGGATGTCGCCTGCCGCGAGCGTCTCGTCGAGCTGCGCCGCGTGCCGGGCCCCGACGAGCGCGGAGGTGACGCCCGCGCGGTCGCTCACCCACGCGAGCGCGACCTGGGCGGGCGTCAGGTCGCGCTCGGTGGCCAGCACCCGCAGCTGTTCCGTGATCGTCCATGTCCGGTCGGTGCCACGCTTCTCCCACGCCTCGACCCCCCGGTCCGGGTTCTCGCCGAGGCGGCTCGTGCCGGGCGGGCGCCGTCCCCGCGCGTACTTCGCGGTCAGCCACCCCCCGGCGAGCGGCCCCCACACGACCGCGTCCAGCCGCGCGTCACGCGCCGCCGGCATCACTTCCCACTCGACCTCGCGGGCGAGCAGGTTGTACTGCGGCTGGTGCCACACGAGCGGGACACCGGCCTGCCGCGCAAGCACCCCGAGCTTGGCAACCTGCCAGCCCGGCAGGTTGCTGACCCCGCCGAACCTGGTCTTTCCCGCCGCCACGGCCTCGGCGAAGAACTCGACGAGCTCCTCCTGGGGCGTGCTCTCGTCGGGTCCGTGCGCGAAGTAGACGTCGACAGCGTCGAGCCCCAGCCGTCGCAGGCTGGCCTCGAGCGCGTGGTGCAGGTACTGCTTGCGCAGGCTCCCGCCCGGTTGCCCCGCGAGCGCGAAGCGCCCCTTCGTCGCGATGATCAGCCGGTCTCGCACACCGCCGCTGTTGGCCAGCCAGCGACCGAGGATGCGCTCCGACTCGCCGTTCCCGTAGACGTCCGCGCTGTCGATCAGCGTCCCACCGCCGGCGACGAAGACGTCCAGGATCCGCTGCGACTCCGCCTCGGCGGACTCGACGCCGAAGGTCATCGTTCCCAGACCGATCCCGCGACGCGTGTCGCGCGGGGTCGGCGAAGCGCCGCAGATCCATCCGAGTCCTCTCGATGGTGCACCGCCCCTCTCGTATCGGCCGAGACAGGGCGTGTCGTCCAAAGCAGCCCACACCGCTCACGTCGCCTGTCAGCGTAACGGTGGGTGGTGGTTGTGACCGGACAGCCGGGGAGAATGCCACGTCGCGTAATCGAGGGCGAAGCCGGGACCCCACGGCGTCGAGCGGGATCCGGCACGTCGCGGTGCGGCCGCGTACCGTGGCTGCCGATGGACCTGTTCCTCGACCGCACCCGCCCCGAGGCGGTCTCGGAGCTGCGCCGTCAAGTCGGCGGGTTTCTCGAACGGCACGGGACGGACGCGGAGGCGGCCCGCACGGGGGAGCTCGTCGTCGGCGAGCTGCTCGCGAACGCGTTCGAGCACTCCGAAGGTGACGTGTGGGTGTCGGTCGACTGGACCGGCGAGCGCCCGGTCGTCGCGGTTCACGACCTCGGGCCCGCGTCGCGATCCGGTCGCGCCTTCCCGCGGGCGCGGCCGAGGGCGGGCGGGGGCTGTACCTGGTCGCGAGCCTGGCCGGGGAGTTGCGGCAGGCGGCGAAGGCGGCGGGCGGCAAGATGGTGAGCGCGCGCCTGGACGTACGCCGCCGACGCGAGACGAGCCTCGACCCGCCGCGGCGCACGGTGAACGCGCTGCCCGAGTTGGACGAGGCGTTGCCGTCGGGCGGTTTCGGCAAGCAGGCGTTTCTCCGGGCGCTGGTGGTCCAGCTGGCCCAGACGATCGAGGAGCAGCAGGGGCCGGACGTCGCCGAGGCGGCGGTCGCCCAGGTGGGCGCGGACGTCGGCGGGCAGATGGAGGAGGAGTACCGCGCCGCGAACGCGATCGTCCGGCGTCTCACGCCGCAGCAGATCGCCGACTGCTACGTGCGGCTCAAGAGAGCGATCGACGGGGACTTCTACGTCGTCGCGGTGAGCGACGAAGAGATCGTCCTCGGCAACCGCCGGTGCCCCTTCGGGGCGGTCGTCCAGCGCGCGCCGGCACTGTGCCGGATGACGTCGAGCGTGTTCGGCGGGATCGCCGCACGCAACAGCGGCGGGGCCAGCGTCCTGCTCCAGGAGCGCATCGCGGTCGGCGACCAGGAGTGCCGCGTGGTCGTGCGCCTCGGTGACGCGGGCGGTCCCGGCCATCGCTACGCCGCGCCGCGGGCGTCCGGTGACGACGCCGAGGCGGAGGCTGCCGCACGGCCGGTGGGCGTCGCGAGCGCCGACCTCCCCCGGTCACTCGCCGACCGCTGACCTCCCGGTTTCAGGCGCGCGTTTGCCGGTTACGACGCGTGGGCACTTTGCGGCCGCAACGGGTGATCTGGCATCGCCGGTGGGCTCGCCCGGCCCCCGCGGGCTCGCGGCGACGTCCGTCCTGGAAGGGGCGTCCCGTGATCGAGGCGGCGTACGACCTGCGGCTGAATCCCTCGGCCATCGACTATTCGATCCTCGCCCTCTACTTCGTGGTCGTGCTCGGCATCGGCGCGATGGCCCGGCGCGCCGTCTCGACCAGCCTCGACTTCTTCCTGTCCGGGCGTTCGCTGCCCGCCTGGGTGACCGGGCTGGCGTTCATCTCGGCCAACCTCGGCGCGATCGAGATCCTGGGGATGGCGGCCAACGGCGCGCAGCACGGCGTCGGCACCACGCACTACTACTGGATCGGGGCCATCCCGGCGATGGTCTTCCTCGGCGTCGTGATGATGCCGTTCTACTACGGAGCCCGGGTGCGCAGCGTCCCGGAATACCTCCGGCTGCGGTTCAACCGGCCCACGCACCTGTACAACGCGCTGACCTTCGCAATCGCCTCCGTGCTCATCGCCGGCGTCAACCTCTACGCGCTCGCGCTGGTCGTCGAGGCGCTGCTCGGGTGGCCGATCCCGGTGTCCGTCGTCGTGGCCGCGATCATCGTGCTCGCCTACACGACGCTCGGCGGGCTGTCCGCCGCCATCTACAACGAGGTGCTCCAGTTCTTCGTCATCGTCGCCGCGCTGATTCCGCTCACCGTCGTGGGACTGGTGAAGGTGGGCGGCTGGTCCGGCCTCGTCGACGGCCTCTCCGGGCGCGGCCCCGACGTGTTCAACGCCTGGCACGGGACGTCGCTGACGGGGACGTCGAACCCGTTCGGGGACTGGATCGGCATCGTCTTC
>DATGDX010000352.1:0-7351 GCA_035310665.1 Mycobacteriales bacterium
GAGACGAAGCGCTGGTAGTTGTGGTCGTGGCCGGACAGCACGAGCGATACCCGGTGCCGTTCGAGGATCGGGACCCAGCGGTCCACCACGTCGTCCGTCGACCCGTGCCGGGAGCAGGAGTACGCCGGCTGGTGGAACACGACGACCCGGTGCCGGGGCCCGGGCGCGGACAGCTCGCGGTCCAGCCAGCGGCCCTGCGCGCGTGTCACCCGGTTGCCGTCGAGGAACAGCAGCTGCACCTGGGGCAGGGACTTCGTGTAGGGCAGCGACGGCAGCCCGAGGTGGCGCAGCTGGGTGTCGCCGTGGCCGCGGCGCTCGTCGTGGTTGCCGAGGGTTACCCACAGCGGGGCGGTGCGGCGCAGCACGGCGTACGGCGCGTCGAGCGCGTCCCCGTAGTGCTCGGGTTCGCCGTTCGGGTAGACGTTGTCACCCGTCGTCACTAACGCGTCGATCCGGTGGGTGGCCGCCCAGCGGCGCATCGCCCGGGCGACCGAGGACTGCCCGCTCCGGTTTCCGAAGTCGCCGAACGCGAGGAACCCGGTCACGACGCGCCCCTGGCCGGCTCCGGGCTGGGCGCCGGGAGCCGGTGCGGTCCGCGCTGCGGGCGCCGACGGGGTGGGCGCCGACGGGGTGGGCGCGGACGGGGTGGCCTGCCGCGGCGGAGGCCCGCCCTGACACCCGGCGAGCGCCGCCCCGGCGAGCAGGCCGGCGAGCACGCCCGCGCCCCGGACCCGTGACCGGCCGCGACCCGAGTCCGCGTCGGTCACCCGGCGATCTCCCCTCGTCCCTTTCCCCGCGCAACGGGCAGGGTGCGGATCGTGTTCCCGCGCGACGCGCTCGCTGCTGCGTCGCCGCGCCCTCCGGTACCGTCGAGGCCATCCCACCGACCGAGAAGGCAGGAGCACGGTGTCTGCGACCCCGCGACGGCTCGTCATCGTCGAGTCCCCGGCGAAGGCGAAGACGATCGCTGGTTACCTCGGCCGGGACTACGTCGTCGAGTCGAGCATCGGGCACGTCCGCGACCTGCCGCGGCGGGCGACGGAGATCCCCGCAGCGTACAAGGACAAGCCCTGGGCCCGGCTCGGCGTCGACGTCGAGCACGACTTCGAGCCGCTCTACATCGTCACTCCCGACAAGAAGTCCCAGGTCACGAAGCTGCGCAGCGCACTGAAGGACGTCGACGAGGTGTTCCTCGCGACCGACGAGGACCGCGAGGGCGAGGCGATCGCCTGGCACCTGCGCGAGGTGCTCAAGCCCCGGGTGCCGGTCCGCCGGATGGTGTTCCACGAGATCACCCGCGACGCGATCCGGCGCGCGGTCGAGGAGCCGCGCGACATCGACGAGCGGCTCGTCGACGCGCAGGAGACCCGGCGGATCCTCGACCGGCTCTACGGCTACGAGGTCTCCCCCGTGCTGTGGAAGAAGGTCATGCCAAAGCTGTCGGCCGGCCGCGTGCAGTCGGTCGCGACCCGGCTGCTCGTGGAGCGGGAGCGGGCCCGGATGGCGTTCCGCGCCGCGGAGTACTGGGACCTCGAGGGGACCTTCGTGCCCGGCGGGTTCGCCGCGACGCTCGTCGCGCTCGACGGCCGGCGGGTGGCGACCGGGCGGGACTTCGGGGCCGACGGGCGGCTGCGCAGCGAGCAGGTCGCCCACCTCGACGGGCCCACCGCGCGCGGCCTCGTCGCACGGCTCGCCGACGCCGGCTGGACCGTGCGCCGCGTCGAGGAGAAGCCCTACCGGCGCTCGCCGTACGCCCCGTTCCGCACCACCACCCTGCAGCAGGAGGCCTCCCGCAAGTTCGGCTGGGGCGCCAGCCGGACCATGCGGGTGGCGCAGGGGCTCTACGAGAACGGGTTCATCACCTACATGCGCACCGACAGCACGGCGCTGTCGGACACCGCGGTCGCCGCCGCCCGGGCGCAGGCGAGCCAGCTGTACGGCGCCGAGTCCGTGCCCGACGCCCCCCGGCGCTACCAGAACAAGGTCAAGAACGCGCAGGAGGCGCACGAGGCGATCCGCCCGGCCGGCGAGGAGTTCCGGGTCCCCGGCGAGGCGGGGCTGTCCGGCGACGAGTTCCGGCTCTACGAGCTGATCTGGCGGCGCACCCTCGCCTCGCAGATGGCCGACGCGCTCGGGCGCTCGGTGTCGGTCCGGATCGGGGCGACCAGCGGCGCCGGTGAGGACGTCGAGTTCGCGGCCTCCGGCAAGGTGATCACGTTCCCGGGTTTCCTGCAGGCGTATGTCGAAAGCGTCGACGACCCGGACGTCGCCGCGGACGACCGCGAGCAGCGGCTCCCGCCGGTGGCCGAGGGCGACCGGCTGCGCGCCGAGCGGCTCGAGGCCCGCGGCCACACGACGAAGCCGCCGGCGCGCTACACCGAGGCGACACTCGTCAAGGAGCTCGAGGAGCGGGAGATCGGGCGGCCGTCGACGTACGCCTCGATCATGTCGACGATCCTGGACCGCGGGTACGCGTTCAATAAGGGCAGCGCGCTCGTCCCGTCGTGGCTCGCGTTCGCGGTCGTCCAGCTGCTCGAGCGGCACTTCGGGCGGCTCGTCGACTACCGGTTCACCGCCACGATGGAGGACGACCTCGACGAGATCGCCCGCGGTGAGCAGACGGGCGTGCCGTGGCTGCGGCGCTTCTACTTCGGCAACGGGTCCGCCGGGCTGCACCGGCTGGTCAGCGACCTCGGGGAGATCGATGCTCGGGAGGTGAACTCGTTCCCGGTCGCCGAGGGCATCGTGCTGCGCGTCGGGCGCTACGGCCCCTACCTCGAGCGGGGGGAGGAGCGAGTCAACGTGCCCGACGACCTGCCCCCGGACGAGCTCACGCCGGACAAGGCGGGCGAGCTGCTGGCGGCGCCGAGCGGCGATCGGGTCCTCGGCACGGACCCGGAGACCGGGCACGAGATCGTCGCCCGGCAGGGCCGCTACGGGCCGTACGTCACCGAGGTGCCGCCCGCAGAGCCCGCGGGTGGCAAGCCGCGGACCGCGTCGCTGCTGCGCTCGATGGCGCTGGACACGGTGACCCTCGCCGACGCGCTGCGCCTGCTCGCGCTGCCGCGGGTGCTCGGCGTCGACCCGGCCTTCGGAGAGGAGGTCACCGCCCAGAACGGGCGCTACGGCCCCTACGTCAAGCGCGGGTCGGAGTCGCGCTCGCTGGAGCACGAGGAGCAGGTCTTCACGGTCACGCTCGACGAGGCGCTGGCCCTGCTGGCCCAGCCGCGGGGCCGCGGCCCGCGCGCCGGCGCGGCCGCCGCGCCGCCGCTGCGGGAGCTGGGTCCCGATCCGGCGACCGGCCGCCCGATGGTGGTGAAGGACGGGCGCTTCGGCCCCTACGTGACCGACGGCGAGACGAACGCGAGCCTGCGCAAGGGCGACGACGTGGCCGGCCTCACCCTCGAGCGCGCCGCGGAGTTGCTCGCGGAGCGCCGGGCGCCGGGCCCGGCCACCCGTGCCGCCCGCGGCCGCCGTCCCGCCTCGCGCCGATCGTGACGTTCGTGCTGTTCCCATTCGTTCCGTGACGACACCAACGTCAAGATCGCCGAAACCGGGCGGGGGAGAGCCCGCACCGCTACCCTGAGGGACCGGACCGAGTTCTGCGTCGTCCTTCCGGGAGCGTCTCATCGCCGCCGACCCGCCGGCGTCCCCCGCCGTCTCCGGCTCGGAGGGTGCCTCCGCGCTGCGCGCGGTTCTGGGGATCTCGGCGTTTCGCCGGCTGTGGCTCGCGCTGAGCCTGTCCAGCCTCGGGGACTGGCTCGGCCTGCTCGCCACGACGTCGCTCGCCCAGACGATCATCAGTCAAAGCGGCGGGTCGTACGCCGCGCAGAGCTTCGCCGTCGGCGGGGTCGTCTTCCTGCGACTGCTGCCGGCCCTAATCCTTGGCCCGTTCGCCGGCGCGATGGCCGACCGGTTCGACCGGCGGCTGACCATGGTCGTCGCCGACCTGCTGCGCTTCGCGCTGTTCGTCTCCATCCCGCTGTCGCGCTCGGTGACCTGGCTGTTGATCGCCTCGTTCCTCATCGAGGCGGTGAGCATGTTCTGGATTCCGGCGAAGGAGGCGTCGGTCCCGAACCTGGTGCCGCGGGAGCGGCTGGAGGCCGCCAACCAGCTGAGCCTGCTCACGACGTACGGCTCCGCGCCCGTCGCGGCGGGCGTGTTCGCGATGCTCGCGCTGTTCACCACCGCGCTCGGCGTGGCGATCCCGTTCTTCAGCACGAACCCGGTCGACCTCGCCCTGTACTTCAACGCCGCCACGTTCCTGTTCTCCGCGGCGACGATCTACCAGCTGCGGGAGATCCCCAAGCACGCCCGCCGGGTGGACGGCGAGCCCGGCCCCGACAACGTCCTGCGGTCGATCGTCGACGGGTGGCGGTTCGTCGGCCGCACCCGGGTCGTCCGCGGGCTCGTCATCGGCATGCTCGGCGCGTTCGCCGCCGGCGGTGCGGTCATCGGGGTCGGCCGGGTGTTCGTCAACGACCTCGAGGCGGGCGACGCCGGCTACGGGATGCTGTTCGGCGCGGTGTTCCTCGGGTTGGCGCTCGGCATGTTCCTCGGCCCGCGACTGCTCGCCGGGCTGTCCCGCCGCCGGATGTTCGGCGCGTCGATCGTCAGCGCCGGGGTGATCCTCGCGCTCGTCGCGGTCGTCAGCAACCTCGTTCTCGTGGTGCTGCTCGTGTTCTTCCTCGGCGTGTTCGCCGGCGTGGCCTGGGTCACCGGCTACACGCTCCTGGGCCTGGAGGTCGAGGACGCGGTCCGCGGGCGCACGTTCGCGTTCGTCCAGTCGATGGCCCGCGTCGAGCTGCTGCTGGTCCTCGCCGCGGTGCCGTTCGCGGCCGGCGTGCTCGGTGAGCACTCGCTGCGGATCGGCGACGCGCACCTGCGGCTCAACGGGGCTGCCCTCACCCTGCTCATCGCCGCCCTGCTCGCCACCCTGGTCGGCGTCGTGGCCTACCGGCAGATGGACGACCACGGCGCGGTCTCGCTGTGGGCCGAGGTGCTCTCCGTCGTGCGCGGCGAGCCGGCTCTGTCCGGGCGCAGGGTCGGGCGCGGGCTGTTCGTCGCGGTCGAGGGCGGCGAGGGGGCCGGCAAGTCCACGCAGATCGAGCTGCTGGACCGGTGGCTGCGCGAGCGCGGCCAGACCGTCGTCGTCACCCGCGAGCCCGGCGCGACGCCGGTGGGACGCCGGCTGCGCGCCCTGCTCCTCGATCCCCGCACCGGCCCGCTCGCCGCCCGGACTGAGGCGCTGCTGTACGCTGCGGACCGCGCGGAGCACGTCGAGCGCGTGATCCGCCCGGCGCTCGCGCGCGGGGCCGTCGTCGTCACCGATCGTTACGTCGACTCCTCGCTGGCCTACCAGGGCGCGGGCCGGACGCTGCCCGTGGAGGAGGTCGCGCGGCTGTCGCGCTGGGCGACCGGCGGGCTCGTGCCGGACCTGACCGTGCTCCTCGACGTGGATCCGGCGGTGGGGCTCGCCCGCGCCCGCGGGCGCGCGGACCGGCTGGAGGCGGAGCCGGTGGAGTTCCACGAGCGGGTACGCCGCGAGTTCCGCGACCTCGCCCGGCGCGAGCCCCAGCGCTACCTCGTCGTCGCCGCGGACGCGGCCCCCGACGTGGTGGCGGACCAGATCCGCGCGCGCCTCGCGCCGTTGCTGCCCACCCCGACGCCCACCCCGGAGTCCACCTCGCCGCCCGCCGGTGCGTCGCGGGACGGGGCCGGCGCGTCGACTCGGGAGATGGAGGCCGCGGAGTGACACATCCTCTGTCAACCTCCGGTCCCGTCGTGGTTGCCGTGGAGGGTGGTTGCCAGGCGGCGGGCGCGGTTACGGCCCGGCCCCCCGCGCGTCAAGGACGCGTCGCGCCGCTGCGCGGCCGCGCCGGTGGCGCGGTCCTTGACCCGCGGGTCCCTGCCGGGCCTGGGCAGGGAGGAGCCGCGGGCAGGGCGTGGCCCTGCCCGCCGGTACGCGCCCGCCGCCACCGGCGACCAGCGGCTGGGGTCGTGGTCGGGTCAGGCGGCCCGCTGGTCGCGGGCCCGGGCGCGGTTGGCGACGTGGGTGGCCTCGTCGTAGCGGACGCCGCGACGCAGGCAGTGCCAGAGGATTTCGAGCCAGCGGTTGCCGAGGGCGCGCAGCGCGGCGCGGTGGGACTTGCCGGCGGCGGTCTTGGCGTCGTAGAACTCCCGCGCCCAGCCGCTGCGGGACAGGCTGCAGAACGCCCATTGGTGCACCGCGTCGCCGAGGTAGCGGTTGTGCGCCAGTCGGCGGGCGACGACGAAGTCGCTCTTGCCGGAGCGACGGGTCACCGGGGCGCTGCCCGCGTAGCATTGCAGCGCGTTCGGCGCGGCGAACTGCTCGAGGTGGTCGCCGATTTCGCCGGCGACCCGGGCGGCGAGACGGTCACCCAGGCCAGGCATGCTCAGGTAGATCTCGCCGCCCGGGACAGCCTTCCCCGGGTCGGGGTCCTGCCCGCTGCGTTGGCCGCGGGTGCGAGGGGCGCCGATCAGCAGCTCGCCCATCCGCCGCTGCCAGGCGCGGCGCTGCTCGCCGAGGGCCAGCAGCTGCACGGCGGCCAGCCGGATCGTGCCGGCCTTGGCCCGGACCAGGTAGTCGCGCACCGGCAGCTGCGGCTCGGCCAGGGCGGCTGCCACCCGGTCGGCGAACCGGTCCGGCCAGCCGTGCTTACCGGCGCGGGCGAAGGCGACCAGCTCCTCGCGGGAGGCGGCGGCGAGCAGCTCCGCGGTCGGATAGCGCTCGAGCAGGCGCAGCAGCGTGGGCGCGCCGAGGTCGCCGCCGGCCACGACGAGGGCGGCCGGAAAGGCAGCGGCCAGATCGGCGCGCAGCCGGTTGAGCAGCCGTCGCTGGTCGCGGGCGGCCCGCTCGTCGTCGCGGGCGATCGCGCGCAGCTCACCGGCCAGCTCCCCGTGCGGCACCAGAACCGGCAGCGCGGCGTGCCGGTCCAGCGCGAGCAGGCAGCAGATCCGCGCGTCCTCGGTGTCGTCCTTCTTGCGCGCCGGCCCACGACGGCGCGCGACCAGGTCCGGGTTGACCGGCACCACGGTGAACCCGGCGTCCAGCAGGGCCTCGACCAGCGGGTCGTGCCGGGTCTCCAACACCACCCGCACCTCGGCCGGATCCGGCTCCAGCACCAGGCATCGCTACACCAGCCGATCCACGCCGGCCGGTCCGTGCTCGATGCGGAACTCCTCGACGACCCCTCTGTCCCGTGTTCCCAGGGCGATGTCGTGAAACTCCTCGGCCCAGTCGATTCCGACTCCCAGCATCCAGCCTCCCCTCGCGGTCCTTGCCCGGCACGGCGGATCGGGAAGGCGCTGCGTCGTGCTGATGGACCAG
>DATGDX010000353.1:0-3989 GCA_035310665.1 Mycobacteriales bacterium
CAAGGGTCACAAGGACATGTCCTTACTGGTCGCCGCCCTCGCCCGACACACCGGCTCCGGTCAGGCCAAAACAGTCGCCGCCAACGCCTAATATGCGCGCCGGACCGCCACCCAGGTTCAACAGCGGGCGAGACATCCTCCGAGCCGGACCCGCCCCCGGTGACGACGATCGCGTGGCGGCTCGGACACCTCATCGTCGGCGTCTTCGGCGCCCGCGTCGCGAGCCACTTCGGTGGCCCGCCCATCGATTACCAGGGCTTCGCGTACGCCGGCACCGCAGCGGACGCGCTGCGGCAGCTGGACGAGGGATACGCCGCGTGGACCGACGGCGTGCGTGCCCTCGGCCCGCCGGACCTGGAGCGGCCATGCGGCCCCGCCGAGGGTCCGTTCGCCGATCACCCGATGGCCGCGCTCGTGCTGCACATCAACCGCGAGGTCATCCACCACGGCGCCGAGATCGCCGTGCTTCGAGACCTCTACGCACACCGGGCGTCCCTGAGGGCCGCGATCCCGGGCACGTAGGTGGTCGGTGTTACGCCCCAACGGTCCCGTCGACCGCTTCGCGGAGCAGGTCGGCGTGTCCGGCGTGCCGAGCCGTCTCTTCGATCATGTGCAAGAGCACCCAGCGCAGGTCCCACTGCCGCACGTCCGGCGCCACGACCGAGAGACGGTCGAGGTCGCCGATGTCGTCGACCACCGCACGGCTGCGGGCACACGCATCTGTGTAGCGCCGGCGCAGCTCGTCCGGCTCCAGATCGACCGCCGTGTGGAATTCCCAGTCGGGGTCGGAGTCCCAGTCCGCATGAACCCACTCCTCGGCCGGGGGAAGCCCGAGGAACCGCATCCGGAACCACCAGTCCTCGACCAGGGCCAGATGGTTGAGCAGCCCGGCGAGGGTCAAGCTCGACGGTGGCAGCGGCCGTGCCAGCTGCTCGCGGGTGAGCCCGGCCGTCTTCTGCAGAACCGTCTCGCGCTGATAGTCGAGGAAGCGGGTGAGTTGCCGGAGCTCGGGGCCGCACGGATCGGGCTTGGTGCGCACCGCCGACCCCCCACACGGGTGATGTTGGACGACATCGCACCGCGGCGTGCGCACGGCCGCGCCGCGCGCAGTCTACCTGGGCCGCGGCCCCCGGACGCCGCCGTCCAGCTCGTCGTACGACCCGCGCAGGTCGTCGTGCACGAGTGCGTCGCGGTCCACGTTGCGGGTGCGGTAGGCGAGTCCCCCGATGAAGTGCGCCGCCACCGGTGCCGTCATCACCTGGAACCCGATGACGAGGACGACCATCCAGACGTCCACGCTGCCGCGCAGCCGGATGCCGGCTCCGATGAGGATCAACAGCAGTCCCAGCACCTGCGGTTTCGCCGCGGTGTGCGTGCGCGCCAGGACGTCGCGAAACCGCAGCAGGCCGACCCCGGCGGCGAAGGCGAGCAGGGCCCCGGCGACGAGGCAGGCGCCGGCGACGACGTCGAGCACCGTTGACCCGCTCACCACTCACTCTCCGCGGCGTCCCTTTCCAGGGCGAGGAACCTCGTCACGGTGACCGACCCGACGAAGCCGAGCAGCGCCACCACGACGAGCACCGGCATGGCGGTCGAGTCGCGGGTGTAGGCACAGTAGGTGCCGAGCCCTCCGGCCACGACGGCGAGCAGCATGTCGAGGGCGACGAGGCGATCGAGCACCGACGGCCCCCGCACGAGTCGCAGCACCACCATGGCCGCGCTCGCTCCGAGCAGCGCGGTGGTGACGGTCGCCACGACGATCACGAGCGGTGCTCCATCGGCCCGACCTCCTGTGGTCCTGGGTCCACGCGGCTCTCGATCTCGCGGAGCACGGACGCCGGGGCGATCGCGCCCAGCACCCGCTCCTCGAGTCCGCGCACCCTCCGGCGGAACGCCGCGACGTCCGCGGGTCCGGTCACGTTGAGCACGTGGCAGTCACGTGGCAGTAGAGAACGCTGGTCCTCTGGTCGATCTCGATGACGACGCTGCCGGGCACCAGCGTCTGCGCCTCGGCGGTGACGACGAGCACGAGGTCCGAGCGGCTGCGCAGCCGCACGCCGATCACCGCGTTCGGGGGCAGCGGCGCCGGGCGCACGGCGAGCCAGGCGACCTCGAGGCTGGAGACGACGAGATCGCGGACGAACCGGGCGACGAAGCGGACGACCCCGCGCGGGTGCAGCCGCAGGTCACGCACGGCGAGCGGAAGCGGCAGCAGCACGCTCACGAACACCGCGACGAGGACACCTGTGACGACGTTCGCGACCGTCCACGTCCCCCACAGCAGCACCCAGACGAGCACGAGCCAGACGATCAGCGGCACCTGCCGCCTGAGCTGGCGCCACGACCGGCGGGGCCGCGGGGTCACGGGGTGGCTCCCGGGAACACGGCCCGCTGGTACGTCGTGCGCTCGAGCAGGTCGCCGGCGGCGCGGTCGCTCAGGGCGTACAGCGGCCCCGCGAACACGGTCAGGGCGAGACCGACGGCCGTCATCGCGGCGGTTGCCCCGACCAGCACCCGCGGCATCGCCGCCCCGTCGCCGCCGCCGATCGGCTCGCTCGCGTCGGCGTCATCGCCGCTCGCTGCGGCGCCCACGACGGCACCCGCCCGCGCCGGTTCGAGCGGTCGCCAGAACGCCCTGCCCCAGATCTTGGCGACCGCGAAAAGGGTGAGCAGGCTGGTGACCACGCTCGCCGCGACGAGAACCCAGGCGAGCGGTGAGCCGTCGGCCACGCCGGCCTGCAGCAGGCCCAGCTTCCCGACGAAACCGGACAGCGGCGGGATGCCGGCGAGGTTCATGGCTGGGACGAAGAAGAGCACGGCGAGCAGCGGCGAGGCGGCGGCCAACCCGCCGAGCCGTTCCGTGGCCGTGCTGCCCCCGACCCGCTCGATGATCCCGGCGGTCAGGAACAACGTGGTCTGGATGAGGATGTGGTGGGCCACGTAGAAGATCGCCCCGGCGAGGCCGGCGGCCGAGGCCAAGCCGATGCCGAAGACCATGTAGCCGATGTGGCTGACGAGCGTAAACGACAGCATCCGCTTGATGTCCGACTGGGCGACGGCACCGAGGATGCCGACGAGCATGGTGCCGAGGGCGGCGACCAGCAGGATCCCGTTCACGTCACCGCCGGGGAACAGCAGCGTCTGGGTGCGCAGCATCGCGTAGACGCCGACCTTGGTGAGCAGCCCGGCGAACACGGCGGTCACCGGCGCCGGCGCGGTCGGGTAGCTGTCCGGCAGCCAGGCCGAGAGCGGGAAGACCGCCGCCTTGATGCCGAACGCGATGAGCAGCAACAGCTGCAGGACCGTGCGGGTGTCGGCCGGCACCCCGTCGAGGCGGTCCGCGAGCTGGGCGAGGTTGAGGGTCCCGGTGGCCGCGTAGACCAGGCCGATGCCCGACAGGAACAGCAGCGACGAGAGCAGGCTCACGACGACGTACGTCGTACCCGCCTCGATCCGTGGCCCCGTCCCGCCGAGCGTCAGCAGCACGTAGCTCGCGGCGAGCAGCACCTCGAACCCGACGTAGAGGTTGAACAGATCACCGGACAGGAACGCGTTGGAGACGCCCGCCGCCATCACGAGGTAGGTCGGATGGAAGATCGACACAGGGGTCTCGTCGTCCCCGTCCGCGGTTCCCTGGCCGACGGCGTACACGAGGACGCCGAGCGTCACCACGCCCGACACCACGAGCATGAGTGCGGAGAGGCGGTCGACCACGAGCGTGATCCCGAGCGGCACCGGCCAGCCGCCGACGGTCAGGGCGCTCACGCCGTCCCGGTCGACGAGCACCAGCAGCGTGACCGACACGGCGAGCACCATCGCCAGGGTGGCGAGGCTGACCGTGCGCTGCAGCCGCGGCCGACGGCTCGCGACGAGGATCAGGCTGGCCCCGAGCAGCGGCAACAGCACCGGCAGCGGGGTGAGCACGCGGATCACGGCGCGTCCTGCGGAACTGTCTCGGCCGACTCGTCGAGGCCGTCGTCCTCGACGTC
>DATGDX010000354.1:0-2670 GCA_035310665.1 Mycobacteriales bacterium
CAACCCGGGTTTCGAGGCGCCGGCGGGCCGCCGCCACGTCGCCCGCGGCGAGCTCGTGCAGCGCGGCGTGCCAGGACAGGTGCGTCGCGAACGCCCGTCCGCTGGTGCCCGCCGCCAGCCACCGGTCCAGCCAGCGCCGCCCGTCGGCGTGCGCTTCGGTCTCGTAGTGGACGTGCGCGAGCGCGTGCGCCGCCCAGCCCCCACGCGGCTCCAGCTCGAACGACCGCGCGCACAGCCGGGCCGCCTCGTCGAATCGACCCCGTTCCTGCAACCGGAACGCCTCCGCGCCGAGCCACCACCAGTCGTCGTCGCCGTACGCCGACCGCACCAGCTCGACGACCGCCGCGATCCGCGCGGCGATGTGGGGCAGCCCGGAGAACCGCAGGGCGCCGAGCGCGAGGGAGACCACCAGCGCATCGGCGGGGTGCCGCCGGAGGTGGTCGGCGGCGAGGGCGACGAGGTTCGGGTCACCGTCGACCCGGGCGGCGACGACCGCGACGTGCCCGCGTTCGCGCTCCGAGACCCGATCGCTTCGCTCCCGCGCGCGGGTGACCGCCGCGCGGGCCGCGCGCGGGTCGCCGTACAGCATCGCCTCGACCGCCCGCGCGGCATGCCCGAGGGCGAAGTCGGGGTCCTCGACGAGCGCCGCCGCGACGGCGTCGCGCAGACCGTCCTCGTAGCGCAGCAGCGCGTCGACGCCGATCCGGTAGTGCCGCGCGGCGGCGGGCGTGGTCGTCAGCGTGAGGCCCCGGCTGTCCGTCGCTCCCACGATCGCCCCCACGCTCTTTCCACCCTCCCCGCCGCGGTCGGCAGCCTCCGCCGCCGCCATAATGCCCTCCGAAGCCTCATGCGTGAGATCGGCACCCTCGTCCCCTCGACCGCCGAGAGCGTGGCCGGGAGTGATTTCGGCCTGCCCGGATTCGTCCCGCGGAGCTCCAGATGGAGCGGGGACGACCGGGGCGGGGACGACGAGCCCGCCGACGAGGCCGACGCCCCCGAGGGGGAGGACGCGTGCACCAGGATCTTGCCGTCGAGGAGGCCGACCTCCTCGACGTGATCGCGGACTTCGTCGACCGTGACGTGCGGCCGGTCGCCCGGGAGCTGGAGCACGCGGACGTCTACCCGGGCGCGCTGATCGAGCGGATGAAGCACCTCGGCGTCTTCGGTCTCACGATTCCGCCGCCGTACGCCGACGCGGCGGTCTCCACGGCGTGCTTCGCCCTCGTCACCGAGGAGCTGGCTCGCGGCTGGATGAGCCTGGCGGGTGCGATGGGCGGCCACTCGGTCGTCGCCACGCTGATCCGGCTGTTCGGGACCGAGGAGCAGCGCGAGCGGTTCCTGCCGCGGCTGGCGACCGGCGACGTGCGCGCGGCCATGGCGCTCACCGAACCGGGCGGCGGCTCGGATCTGCAGGCGATGCGGACCGTCGCGACGCGGACCAACGCCGGCTACCGCATCACGGGCTCCAAGACGTGGATCACGAACGCGCAGCACGCCGGCGTGATCGCCCTGCTGTGCAAGACGAATCCCGGCGCGGTGCCGCCGCACACAGGGATCAGCGTGCTGCTCGTCGAGGACGACGCCGGCTACACCGTCTCCCCGGGTCTGGGCAAGCTCGGCTACCGGGGCATCGAGTCCTGCGAGGTCTTCTTCGACGGGGTCGAGGTGCCCGCGGACGCGTTGCTCGGCGCGCGCGAGGGCCGCGGGTTCGCGCAGATGATGAAGGGGCTGGAGATCGGGCGGATCCAGGTCGCGGCGCGCGCGGTCGGCGTGGCCCGTGCGGCCTTCGACGACGCGCTGGCCTACGCGCAGCAGCGTGAGGCGTTCGGCCGGCCGATCTGGGAACACCAGTCGGTCGGCAACTACCTCGCGGACATGGCGACCAAGCTGGAGGCGTCGCGCCTGCTCGTGCTGCACGCGGCGAGACGGTTCGACGCCGGCGAACGCGCGGACCTGGAGGCCGGGATGGCGAAGCTGTTCGCGTCCGAGGCGTGCATGCAGATCACGCTCGACGCCATGCGCATCCACGGCGGGAACGGCTACTCGACGGACGTCGACGTGGAGCGGTACTTCCGGGACGCGCCGCTGATGCTCGTCGGCGAGGGCACCAACGAGATCCAGCGCACGGTCATCGTGCGCCAGCTCGTCGAGCGGGCCGCGCGCGGGTCGAGGCGCCGGGGCGGGTGACGGATGCGCTCGGGCGCGCTCGGTCCAATGCACCGGGCCCCGACGGGTGGGAGGTCGCGCGGAGCGGGGTAAGCACGGGCGCATGACCGACGAGACGCCGGAACGCCGCGACACCGCGGACAGCCCGCAGACCGACCCCGTTGAGCACCTGGCCCGCGACCTTGCCGAGCAGCAGGAGGAGCCCGGGCGGCGCGGCGAGGCAGCGCCGCCCGAGGTCATCGCGGAGGTAGCCGACGAGATGGGGGAGGCGGGGCACTGACGAGCCGCTGGAGCGGACACCGGCGAGCGACTACGGTCGGGCCCCATGGCTGCAGCGGACGACATGACCGGCGGGAAGGTCGCCACCGTCGGCGATCGGCTGCGCGAGGCGCGCTGCCACGCCAGGCTCACCATCCGGGAGATGGGTGAGCGGCTCGGCGTGCCGAGTGCCGCCGTCAACGGCTACGAGCGCGACGAGACGCCGGTTCCCGACGGCGTGATCGG
>DATGDX010000355.1:0-4285 GCA_035310665.1 Mycobacteriales bacterium
GGTGCGCCGCGGCGAGCGCGTGCGCGACGTCGTCGACGAACCGCGCGTCGGCGATCTGCCGGGCGGACACGTTCACGCCGACCGCGAGCCGGCGGTGCGGCCACCGCGCCAGCCAGCGTGCCGCCTCCGCGCACCCGCGCCGCAGCACGAGCCGCCCGAGGTCCGCGGCGAGCCCGGTCTCGTCGGCGAGCGAGACGAACGCGGCGGGCAGCAGGAGGCCGTGCTCCGGGTGAGGCCAGCGCACCAGCGCCTCGACGCCTACGACCAGGCCGGACCCGAAGTCGACCTGGGGCTGGTAGCGGAGCTCGAGCGCGTCGCTCTCGACGGCCTGCCGCAGGTCGTTCTCTAGCCGCAGCCGGGCGAGCACCTCGGCGCGCAGCCGGGCGTCGAACACCTCGGTGCAGCCACGCCCGCGCGCCTTCGCGCGGTACATCGCGGCGTCCGCGTCCCGGACCAGGCTCGCGGCCCGGGTGTTCCCGAGCGCCGTCGTGGCGATCCCGATGCTGGTCGCGACCCGCACCTCCTGCTCCCCCAGCAGGAACGGGTCGCGGAGCAGCGCGTGGACGCGGTCGGCGATGTGGACGGCGTCGGCGACCGCGTCCGGCGGCAGCCGCAACGCGAGCGCGAACTCGTCGCCGCCCAGCCGGGCGACGAGGTCGTCGGAGCGCACCAGGCCGGCGAGGCGCCGGGCAACCTGCACCAGCAGGTGGTCGCCGGCGGGATGCCCGAGCGAGTCGTTGACGAGCTTGAAGCGGTCGAGGTCGAGGAACAGCACGGCGACGAGCCCGGGGGTGCGGTTCAGGCCGGCAATGACGTGCTCGAGGTGGGCGAGGAGCAGGGAGCGGTTCGGCAGCCCGGTGAGCACGTCGTGCGTCGCCCGGTGCGCGAGCTCCTCCTCGGCGCGCTTGCGGCCGGTGATGTCGCGAGAGACGGTCACGACTCGTTCGACCCGGCCGTCGGAACCGAACTCCGGGGCCATCCGGGTGAGCAGGTGGCGGGTGTCACGGTTCGGACCCGGCAGCGCGAGCTCGAACTCGACCGGCTCCCCGTTCTCCAGCACCCGCACCCGGTGCTGCCTGAGCAGGTCGCACATGTCCCGCGGCTGGCCGAGCTCCTCCGGGGAGTGCCCGAGCACGGCCTCGGCGGAGCTTCCGGTGATCTTCTCCGCGGCTGGGCTGACGTACAGGTAGCGCCCCTCGCGGTCGAAGCGGCAGATGGCGTCGGGCAGGCTGTCGACGAGGGCGCGGTAGCGCTCCTCGCTGGCCCGCAACCGGTCCTCCGCCTCGTGCCGTGCGGTCACGTCCCGCGCGACGCTGTGCGTCTCCACCACCCGCCCGTCGGGGCCCAGGATCGCGTGGCCGACGAGCTCGACCCACACGAAACGCCCGTCCGCGCGGCGGACCCGGAACGTGGCGAGTGCGGTGCCGCCGGCGGCGAGCCGACGCCGGACGTCCCGCAAGACCGGTTCGTCGTCCGGGTGCACGAGGAAGTCGGGGGTGCGCCCGACGAGCTCGTCCGGCTCGTACCCGAGCATGCTGCGGACGGCGGGCGAGACGTAGCGGAAGACCCCGTCGGGGCCGTGCGTGGTGATGAGGTCGACGGCGTACTCCGCCAGCAGGCGGAACTGCTCCTCGCTGCGCCGCAGCCCCTCTTCCACGGCCCGCCGATCCGTCACGTCGTCCACCGACACGACGACCGCACCAGGGCGCTCGTCCGTGCCGTGGCCGATCGCCCGGGTGGAGACGCGGACCCATCGCAGGGCGCCGGTGACCTCGTGCTGCAGCCCGAGCAGCACGTCGTCGACGTTGCAGCCGGACCGCAGCGTCACCATCGGCGGCTGCTCGTCCGGGTGCGCCGGTCGCCCGTCGGGGAGCACCATCCGCCAGCGCTCGTCGTACGGCGTGCGCCCCTCGATCTCGCTTTCGTCAGCCCCCACAAGCCGGGCGGCAGCACGGTTGACGAGGACGACCGTGCCGTCGGCGGTGTGCACCATGACGCCCTCGCGAAGGGCGTCGAGCACGACGCGGGGCATCTCGACCTTCCACGCGGCGTCGCTGCGTGCGCGCGCACCCCCCTCGGGGTTCGCTGCCATCCCGCCCCCGATCCACCCGGCGGTGGCCGCGCGCTCTCGCCGGTCCGCCCGCTGTCCCCCTTTGCACGAGGCTAGGCCTGCCGGCCTGGTGCCGCGGGGCGGCTTCGAAGGTCACCGGTCGTGCCGCTCTACTCTCGTCGGGGCTCGTCGGGGGTGCTGTCGAGGGCCTGGAGGATCTACCGCGAGGCGTGGTCAGGGGTCGGTGGAGTCACGGGCCGGTGCAAGAGCACGCACCGCCGCGGATCGACCGCAGGCAGGGCCGGTGATAGCGGGAGGTCCGACGCCTGGTGCTCTGGATGACGCGTGACGAGCCGGAGACGGACACCGACGGGGATCACGGTCAGCAGCCGCAGTCCCCAGGATGAGCGGCACGGTCGGTGACCGCATGACGCAGGTTTGCCGTCCCGGCGACCTCGCCGAAGGCGGCCGCCGCCGTCACCGCGGGCGGGCGCGTGGCCGCTGGCCCGTCGTCAGCCCCAGCCCAGCTCCGCGAGCCGGTCGTCACCGATGCCGAAGTGGTGGGCGACTTCGTGGACGACGGTGACCCGGACCTCCTCAACGAGCGCGGCCTCGCTGGCGCACGCCGCGCACAGCGGCCGCCGGTAGACCGAGATCCGGTCCGGCAGCACGCCCGCGTACCAGGCCCCGCGCTCGGTCAGCGGCACCCCCTCGTAGAGGCCGAACAGGCCGGGTTCCGGCGGGTCGTCCTCGACGACGACCGCGACGTTGCGCATGAGTGAGCCCAGCTCCGGTGGCAGCCCGTCGAGCGCGTCGGCGACCAACTGCTCGAACCGCTCGCGCGACACCTCGACCACGCGACCCATTGTCGCGCCGGTCAGCGACGGGCGCCGGGGCGTTGGGCCGGCAGCGGCGATGTGAGGGCCACGCGCGCCCTCCCGAGGTGCTCCACCGCCTCTGCCACCTCCGGACAGGCGCGCTGCCGGTCCGCCGCACGCAGGGCCTGCTCCGCCGCGTCGAGCGCCTCCAGCGCCTCGACGGGCGCCCGTTCGCGGCGGCGCAGTTGCTCGGCCTGCTCGGCAAGCCGCCGGTTGGTCCGGAACAGCTCGACGAAAACGGCGACCTTCGCGCGCAGCACCCACGGGTCGAAGGGTTTGGCGAGGTAGTCCGCGGCCCCCGCGGTGTAGCCGCGGAACGCGTGCCCGGGCTCCGAGCTGATCGCGGTGAGGAAGATGATCGGGAGGTGCCGGGTCCGCTCGCGGCGCTTGATGTGCGCCGCGGTCTCGAAGCCGTCCATGCCCGGCATCTGCACGTCCAGCAGGATGACGGCGTACTCCTCGGTCAGCAGCCGCTTGAGCGCCTCCTCGCCGGAGCCGACCGACACCAGCTCCTCACCGAGGCTCTGCAGGATCGCCTCGAGCGCCACGAGGTTCTCCGGCCGGTCGTCGACGAGCAGGATCTTCGCCCGGGGCTCGTCGCCGTCGATCATCCCGGGGCCTCCCCGCCGGCACGCGCGCCGGACGCCCCCACTGTCGCGGCAACCCACGACCGCATGACGGCCAGCAGGCGGTCGAGGTCGACCGGCTTGGTGATGTAGTCGGACGCACCCGCGGCGATGCTCTTCTCCCGGTCCCCGGGCATCGCCTTCGTGGTGAGGAACAGGATCGGGAGCTCGGCGAACTGCGGCGTACGGCGGATGGCGGCGGCGGTCTCGTTGCCGTCCATGTCCGGCATCATCACGTCCATCAGGACGAGGTTCACCTCGGGGTGTCGGTGCAGCAGCCGGATGCCCTCCCGCCCGTTGTCCGCGTACAGCACCCGTATTCCGTGCAGCTCGAGCGCGCTGGTGAGCGCGAAGACGTTCCGCACGTCGTCGTCGACGACCAGCACCGTCGTCCCGGACAGCAGCCCGGGCTCCACCTCGGCCGGGTTCGGCACCGCCCGGGACTGCGGGATCAGCAGCGGCGGGGCGGTGCCGAGCGTGCCCTCGAGGTCGGGCCGTGCCAGCTCGGCCGCATCGAGCCCGCTGCTCTTGCCGCCGGCGATCGCGACCGGCAGGTCGGGCAGGTACAGGGTGAACGTGCTGCCCCTGCCGATCTCGCTGGTGACCGCGATCGAGCCACCGAGCAGCCGCGCGATCTCCCGGCTGATCGACAGGCCCAGCCCGGTGCCGCCGTACTTGCGGCTGGTCGTGCCGTCCGCCTGCTGGAACGCCTCGAAGATCGACATGAGCTT
>DATGDX010000356.1:0-2111 GCA_035310665.1 Mycobacteriales bacterium
ACTACGAGCGGCTGCCCGAGCACTCCGAAGCCATGGTGAAGTGGGCGATGGTCGGGCTGATGGCCCGCCGGCTGGCCCCCGCCCCCGGGCGGCGCCCGTGGGAGCCCGCCAATCCTCGTGATCGATCTCAAACACGTTCTAATCTAAGGCTGATCCCGCGACGCCCACCGGCCACACCGGCGATCGCGAACAGCACCACCGGCGTGACCAGCCCGTCGTTCAGCCCCCCTTCCAGGTTGAGCAAGCGCCTGATCCGCACCGGAACCACCGGGTTGAGCACGGTGGCGGCACCAAGGCCAGCATCGTCGGAGCCAAGGCGGCGGCGAGCAGCAGGGCGGTCATGGCCGGGATGTGCGGAAAAGACAACCGGGCGCCGGCGAAGCCGAGGAGCACGGTGATGGGCAACGCGACCAAGAGCAGGCGGACGACGAGCCCCGCGTCCTGACCGATCTGGCGTGGCCGCACCTGGGCGGCAACGTGGAAGAGAATGAGCACCAGCGCGACCTCTGGCACGGTCTTGATCTGAAGAACCCGTCTCGACCGAGAGCCGCGGGGTCATGGTGGAGATGAGCGCGCCAGCCGCGACGAAGGTGACTGGAGCGGTCAGACACAGCCTGCTCAAGCCGCACGCCAACGCCGCGAACAACAGGACGAGCAGAGCGAAGACGACGGCTGCGCCCTCGACTTGAGTGACCGTAGCGGCGACGAGTCAGGGGCGATCGGACTCCGTTGGCGGGCATGAGTGGCATCGCCACGTCGCCCCGCTCATGCCGTTTCCTCGGCGTCGACAGACCGCTCCCGGCTGCACCGTGCGACGCGTCCGCTACAGCAGTTCCAGCTCGCGAGCTCGCCGCACCGCGTCGAGCCGCCCGCGTGCCGCGAGCTTGCGGTAGACGGACGCCAGGTGGGTCTTGACGGTGTTCAGGGAGAGGTACAACGACTCCGCGATCTCAGCGGTCGTCATTTCCGTGGTGAGCAGTCGCAACACGGCCTGCTCCCGGTCGGTCAGAGAGTCCGCCGGGTCGAACGCGAAGTGGTCGCGGTGCAAGACGGGCTCCGCGACCGGAGCGAGCGCGGTGACCGGCAGTCGTGCGACCAGCCCAGGCCGGCGCGCGAGGAGGGCGCGCAGCGCGTCGTCGGCGTCGAGGAACGGCTGGATGGCCATCCCGTCAGCCACGTCCGCAGCCTCGGCCGCGACGGCCGCCGCTTCCGACACGGCGCCGCAGGTCGCGAGCAGTTGCGCGCGTACGAGCAGGGCCTCGACGCGCTCGTACCGGCTCCCCGTGGCCAGCGCCTCGGCGACACACCGCGACGCCTGCCCGTCGTTCTCCAGGAGGAGGTGCGCGCGGGCACTCTCGACCGCAGCTTCCGGCCAACTCGGTGAGGCGTTGAGCGGCTGCAGGAGCGACAGCGCCGCGTGCGGCCGACGCAGCAGGGTCTCGATGCGGGCCAGCGCCATGGCGTGCGCCGCGACGAGCCGGCTGCCGGCCCGCGCGACGTCGGCGGCGAAGCGGTGCAGCAGCGATCGCGCGTCGTAGGGGTCCCCGACGGCGGTCAGCACGCGGGCGTGCAGCAGCGCGGCTGCGGCGGTCATCGCGGCATCCCCGTCCTCGCGCGCGCCTTCCCCGGCGCGTCGGGCGGCCGCGGCGGCGGTCGCGTGGTCGGCGCGCGCATAGGCCCGCCAGGCGATGGCCACGTCGAGTGGGGCGGGCCGGCGCAGGGCGGGGTCGCGCTCCAGCTGCTCGAGCGCGCGGGCTTGCGCGTCGTCGGGGTGCCGACGGCGCAGCTCGAAGGCGTCGACAGCCGCGGCGAGGGACCACAGCTCCAGGCGCAGGATCGGGTCGCTGGGATCGCTCTTCTCGGCCAGGAGGTCCATGGCGGCGGCGGGGCCGGACACGAGCAGCCGCGCCCGCGCCCAGGCGATGAGTGCCGCGGCGGGCAGGCCCGGGGTCTTGCGGACGGGGTCGTCGACCGTTCCCGGTGCGAGGAGCCGGGCTGCAGCCGCGTCCACCCCCGGCAGGTCCGCACGTCGCCGCGCTTCCCCCAGCCGCGCCAGGTCCAGCGTGGCGAGCAGCTCAGGGTCGTCGCTCGCCACCTCGTCGCCGACGCTC
>DATGDX010000357.1:0-1784 GCA_035310665.1 Mycobacteriales bacterium
GGACAGAGAACAAGACGCGCGGTAGTGCCTTGCACAAGGGGTCGTTTGTCAGACGAGAAGATCGAGCGAATCAAACGACCGCAGTGCTCGTCTCGCAATCCCTCGTTATTGAGACGAACGTTAGGAGACGGAGTCGAGTTCCTCGGACGACTACGATCTCTGCCTCAGAGACCCTAAGTGGCTCTTCAAACTTGAGGGGCACGACACGATCATCGCGGTTCATCGCGGTGTGAGCTGAGCGCTCGCGGTCCCTCGACACTGGCTGTGCTTCGAAGCAGCGAGTGGAGGAACCGCGAGCATGGGAAACGCTACGACGCTTCTGTTCGGCCTGCCCGGGGTGGCCGTCGAGACGGTGAGTGCGGACGACGACGGCGCGCGCACCGTCCACGTCGTGACCGACGACCCCACCGCCGCCGCCTGTCCGTCCTGCGGGGTGTTCTCGGCCTCGGTCAAGCAGTGCCGGACGACGCGGCCGAAGGACCTGCCGTACGGCGAGACGCCGCTGGCGGTGCGCTGGCGCAAGGCGCAGTACCGCTGCCGGGAGGCGTCCTGCCCGCGGAAGGCCTTCACCGAGTCGATCGCCGAGCTGCCGCCCCGCGCCCGGGTCACCGGCCGACTGCTCCGCTTCGCCGCTCGAGCCATCGGCGCCGGGCGGTCGGTGGCCGGCGTCGCCACCGACCTGCCGATCAGCTGGGCCACCGCCCACGACGCCTTCGTCGGCCACGCCGAGGCGGTACTGACCGAGCCGGCGCCGCCGGCGGTGCTGGGCCTCGACGAGACCCGCCGGGGCCGGCCGCGCTGGCGCCGCGACGACGCGGGGCACTGGGTCAAGCTCGGGCGCTTCGAGACCAACTTCGTCGACCTCGCCGGCGAGGGCGGGCTGCTCGGCCAGGCCGCGGGCCGCACCGGCGCCGCCGTGGTGGCCTGGCTGGATGCTCGCGGCGCGGACTGGAAGGCGGCCGTGAAGGTCGTCGCGATGGATCCGGCCGCCGGCTATCGGGCCGCGGTCGAGCGCGCGCTGCCGCACGCCCGCATCGTCGTCGACCACTTCCACCTGGTCCGCCTCGCGAATCAGGCGGTCACCGAGGTCCGCCAACGCGTCGTGCGCACCCAGCACCGCCGCCGCGGCCGACGGGCCGACCCGGCCTGGGCGCACCGGCGGCTGCTGCTGCGCGCCGGAGAGCGGCTGAGCCCGGGTGCGCTGCACCGGCTCGCCGGTGTGCTCGAGCGCGACGACCCGACGAACGAGATCGGCGCCGCCTGGGGCGTCAAGGAACGGCTGCGCCAGCTGCTCGCGGCCCGGGATCGGCACACCGTTGCGCACCGGCTGCACCGCTTCCACGAGGCCGCCGCCCTCGCCGACATGCCGGAGACGAGTCGGCTCGCCGAGACCGTCGACGCCTGGTGGCCCGAGATCCTCGCCTTCCTCGAGACCGGCATCACGAACGCCGCCACCGAGGGCACGAACCGCCTGGTCAAGGATGCCGCCCGGGTCGCCTTCGGGTTTCGCAATCTCGACAACCAGCGTCGCCGGGTACGCTTCCCCTGCACCCGGCAATTCCGCCGGACGATCAGTGCCGCGGCGGCCCTGCCCCCTCAAACTCGATGAGCCTCCAATACCGCTCCACCCATTAGGCGCCTCGCCACCCAACCCTGATCTAGCAGCATTCGATTCTCCAGTGCGGGGTCGCCCGCACTCCTCGACGCGAGGTTCGTCCTGTCCGCAGAGGAGATCACCATATTGCCAGCACGTCCCATTCGCTCAGGCTCGGAATCGTGCGCAG
>DATGDX010000358.1:0-2472 GCA_035310665.1 Mycobacteriales bacterium
AATTCTCCCACCGGAGTATCTGACCGAGTGATCTCGTCTCCACTAAACCGGAGGTCGCGTTCCGCGTCTTTGTATGAGAGGAGCGGCGTTCCTTTAATACTCGTGCTGAAATAGCTGATGACGATTGGCCCTGCGATGTCGAACTGGTTTGCGTACTGGAGCGTGGCCGCCACTGGTTCCTGCGACATAGTGGGAACTCCTTCACTTTGCGGTACCAAAAATACCCGGCCCGTATCCCATCGACTTGCGTAGGTTATGCCTGATAGGTAGAGCAACGGTCTTAACTGTCAGGAACCCAGCTCATCACCGTTCCGTGCTGTGATCGCAACGTTCCACGATTGCACCGCCACCGCAGGGGATGTCCATAGCTAATGTCCCTGGGCAGCCCTGAGCAGGTGCGTGAGGGCCCAGATGCCAAGGCGAGAGAACTCGGGCACCCTCCGAACCACCTGCGGGACGCGGGTCAGACGCCGTGTCGATCTACGGTCTCGGAGGCGTTCGTCTACGGGATGGCAGCCCCATGATCGCTAGGACAGCCAATATACGCGTCTCGCAAACGTACGTCCGCGAGTAGGGACCTGATCTTGTCTTCGTGCTGCTCATTTTGACGGCGGCGGGCGGTTGTCGCTTTCGGGTTGGGCTGCGCCCGGCTGCTTGGCTGGGGTGACGAGCACAAAGCGCACGTTGTTCGCCGTGATCGGCGAGGCGGTCGGCGTGGGCGGTGGTGTGTGGGCAGCCTTCGGCCGTGGTGGGTCGTGCCGGTGAGCGTTCGGGGCGGGGGAGCGGTCAGTCGGGGGGACCGGGGAGCGCGTGGAGCGTGTCGTACGCGGCGAGCAGCGGCCCGTCGGCCTGGCCGGGCGCCAGGCGCACGATGAGTCGGCGGGCGTGGTGGACGACGCGGGCGGGGACGGTGATGAGTTCGCGGCGCAGCCGTTTGCCGTGCGCGCGGTGCGGCTGGTCGTGGTTGGTCAGCGCCTGCAGGGCGGCGGAGAGGGTCAGCGCGAGGAACGCGGCCCACGTCCAGACCTCGTTCGCGGCGGCGTAGCCGGACGGGAGGTGCCGCAACGCCATGCCCAGCTTGCTGTCCTTGATCCGCTCCTCGACCCAGGCCCGGTCGCGGAACCACGCCTCGACCGCCACCGCCGGGCCGGTCAGGTTGGTCACGATCGGGCTGTACGCGTAGGCGTGCCCGGTCTGCCCGCCGAGGGCGAGAGCCAGCTGGGCCGGGTCGAAGGTGCGCCGCCGCCGGGCCCGCTGATCGGGGGAGATGTCGGCGGTCTTGACCCTCATCCGCCGCACGATCATCCGGGTGCCGGCCGGCCAGCCCCGGGGGGCGTAGTCGATGGCGGCGACCTGCGCGCCGGGCATCCCTTTCGCCGTCCGCCACGCGGTTTTCGGGATGGACCCGATCGCGGCGCGCACCGCGGGGTTACGCGCCGCGGCGATGGCGAAGTCGGCGCCGGCGTCGACCGCCGCGTGGGCCACCTCGCCGGAGAACAGCCCGGAGTCGGCGCGCAGCCGGGCCCGGCCCACCCCCTCGGGCAGCGCGGCGATCGCCTCGGCGATCAGCGCCGGGGCGTGCGGGCGCACGTCCTGGTCCCCGGCCAGCAGCGTCCCGGTGAGCACCAGCCCGGCCTCCGCCCAGACCAGCGGCACCGGCCGCCCGGCGCGGACCCCGGCGTAGCTCCAGCCGACCCGCTCCTTGTGCGCGCCGTAGACCTCCACGTCGGTCGGGTCCACGTCGATCGTCGGACGGACGGCCAGCAGGTCCCGGCGCCGCTCCCGCGGCACCGCCGCGACGTGGCGACCGACCAGCTCGGCCTGCGCCGCGCGCAGCCCGACGAGCTGGTCCGGGCCGAACCGGCGGGCCAACCCGACCGCGGTGGTCGACGCCGGCGGGTCGGCCACCGTCCGCAGCTCGGCGCCGGCGACGTCGGCGCGCAGGCTGTCCAGGTCGGCGAAGAAGTCCCCGCCGGCGAGCATGCACTCGGCCAGCCCGACCAGCAGCTCCCCCGCGCCGGCCCCGCGGTTGCGTGTCTTGATCGGCCCGACGTGCCGGTCAACGGTGCCGATCACGTCGAGCAGCCGGCAGGTCTCCGCGACCAACGCCAACCCCCCGTTCGGCGTCAACGTCGGGTCGTCGGCGCGGAACTCGATCCTCCGGCGGCGGGGCGCTACGGTGCCCACCAGACAGGTGCCTTTCCTGTGCGGGACTCGGATGGTGTCGCAACCCCGATTCTCCTTGCCAGGAAAGGCATCTGTCGTGTCTCGGCCCGCGTGTCACGAACTCAGCGCGGCCTAACTCGCAGATCTAGGTCTGATGCGCCGCCGCATCCCGAACTTACTCCTCACAATGAGGAAGGTGACGTCGCGTTCGCTCCTGGCACCGTTGCTCGTGTGGCGCCCCCAGGTCCCGTCAGGAATGTCGTCGAGCACTCTCGCGCGGTCCGGGAAGGTGAAGCGGACAAGCTC
>DATGDX010000359.1:0-1715 GCA_035310665.1 Mycobacteriales bacterium
CCACGGGCTGCTCAGCCGCCAGCCCGTGCCGTCCTCCCACGCCCAGCGCAGCGAGCGGGCGCGGGTCTCGTCGAGCCCGAGCAGGCGCACCGGCGGCGGGGCGCATGCGGCGCGCGCGAGGGCGGCGGCGACGAGCGCCCGGTGCACGCTCCACCAGAACACCCCGTACTCGGCGGCGACGTCCGAGAGCGCCCGCGCGGAGCGCGACGCCGCCGCCTCGAGCTTCGTCCGCAGCCGGGCGGTGAGCTGGTGCCGCGGCGGGACCTGATCCGAGCGCTCGGTGAACACGCGCTGCGGGCAGCCCCGCTCGGCGCAGCGGTAGCGGCGCTTGCGCCAGATTACCTCGAGCGGCCGGTGGCCCATCGGCAGGTCTTGATGCGCGACTCCCGCACGTCGTACGGCCTGCCGTACGACGAGCACCCCGCAGCGCTGGCACGCATGCTCGTCCGCGCTCTGCATCACCACGACCCGCCGCCCGTTCGGCGGCGTCTCCTGGCACGACACGACCCGGAACCCGGGCATGGTTTGCGCCTGACTTCGTGACGCAGATCGGCGTGTCTATCAGACAACATCCGTCGGGTTCTCCGACCCCTGTTGGAGGATCCGATCATGGCCGAACCGGACCGTGGGACCGACGGTGCCAGCCGGCGCGCGAAGCGGTTCCTGTCGCCCTCGCAGAAGTACGAGATCTGGTTGCAGCTGGTCCGTCAGGAGGTGACGATCGCCGAGGCCGCCCCCGCCCATCACGTCGACCGCTCGACCATCATGCGAATTCGCACGGTCGCCAAGGAGGGGGCGCTGGCGGCGCTGGCAGCCTCGAAGCCCGGCGTGCAGGCGAGGGAGCGCGACTACGAGTCGGAGCTGGCCAAGGCCGAGGTCGCGCGGCTGTCCGAGGCGGTCAAGGAGATGGCGGTCAGGCTCACGCTGGTCGAGGGAAAAGACGGTTGGGCCTAGGTGGCCGGGTCCCACACCGGGTGGACGCGGCCACCGAGTCCGGGCTGCTCGACCTGCTCGACGAGGCGGTCGCCGCCGGCTGGACGCTGCGTCTGTCACGAGCTGGAGGTGCCCGAGCGCCGGGCGCACCGCTGGATCGCCCGCCGGGCCGGGGGACGGCTCGCCGACCGGGCCCCGGGCGGGTCACCGATGCACGGGCTGCTCAAGGAGGAGGTGGCCGAGATCCTCGCCCTGTTCGACGAGTGGGGGGAGACCGACCGCAGCCACCGCAAGCTCGCGCACCGCGGCTCCTACCTGCACCGGGTGTGGGTGTCCGCGTCGAGCGTGCGCCGCGTGCTGTTCCTTGCCGACCGGCACTTTCGGCCGCTGCCCCGGCCCGCGCACAGCGTACGCAAACCGTTTCCGGACTGGGCCGAGTACCGGCCCAACAGCATCTGGATCTACGACACGACACACTTCACCGCGGCCGGGATGGCGGTGCTCATCATCGAGGACCTGGTCTCCCGCAAGTGGCTGGCCACCGTCGTCTCGGTCGAGGAAACCGCCACCCAGGTCGAGATCGGGTTCACCGACGCACTCGACCGAGAAGGGCTACTCGAGCTGGTCGACGCCCGCCACGACGACGGCACCGTCGACCTCGGCCTCGCCGACGACACCCGGCCGATCCTGCTCGCCGTCTCCGACAACGGACCCCAGATGACGTCGGGATCGACCCGGGAGTTCATGGCCATGTGCGCGATCGCGCAGCACTTCGGACGCCC
>DATGDX010000360.1:0-6669 GCA_035310665.1 Mycobacteriales bacterium
GACCGCGGAGGTGGTGCACGAGACCCTGATCCGGGCCTGGCCGCGGCTGCGCTCCTGGATGGACGAGGACCGCGAGTTTCGCACCTGGCAGGAGCGCGTGCGCGACGCGATGGAGGTCTGGCACCGCAGCGGCAACGACCACGGTGACCGGGACCCGGACCTGCTGCTGCGCGGCAGCGCCCTGGAGCAGGCGCGCCGGTGGCTCGTCGAGCGGCCGGATGACCTGCACACCGCGCTCGTCGAGTTCATCCGCCTAAGCGATCGAACCCAACAACGCCGGCTCGATCGCGACCGCCGCCGCGTGCGACTGCTGGCAATCCTGCTCGTGCTCGCCGTGGGTCTCGCCTCGTTCGCCGCGCTCCAGCTCAACCGAGCCCGGCAGCAGAGCCGACTCGCCTCGTCGCGGCTCCTCGCCGCGCAGGCGATCTCCGACGTGGGCACCGGCCTTCCTCGGTCGTTGCTGCTCAGCTTGGAGGCACTGCGCCTCGAGGACACCGCGGAGGCGCGCAATGCTCTGCTGACCGGACTGCAGTCGAGCCCACACCTGCTGTCCTAGTTGCACACACCCGGCGCGGCGCTCAGTGTCGCGTTCAGTCCCCACGGGGATCTCCTCGCCGCCGGTGGCGAGGACGGGCGGGTGCGGCTGTGGGATGCAGCCAGCCGTCGGTCGCTCGGCTCCATGACTGGGCACGGTGACTGGGTCAGGAGTGTGGCCTTCAGTCCCGACGGACGCCTGCTGGCATCCGGTGCCGACGACACCAGCATTCTCCTGTGGGACGTCCGGAGCCGCAGCCGAGTCGGCCGCCTGTCCGGTCACCGGGGCCCGGTCACGAGCGTGGCCTTTGCGCCCAACGGCTCCACCCTTGCGAGCGCGAGCGAGGACGGCACCGTGCGAGTGTGGGACGTTCGCACTCGCCGGCCCCTCGGCCCGCCGCTGATCGGGCATCGCGACACCGTCAGCGCTGTGGCCTTCAGGCGGGACGGCAGGACGCTCGCGGGCGCCGGCGTCGACAACAATGTGGTCTTGTGGGACCTCGACCACCTGCAGCGGCCGGGACAAATTCTGGCCGGGCACAAGCGCGGTGTGACGAGCGTCGCGTTCGCGCCCGGCGGCGCCGTCCTGGCGAGCGCGAGCGACGACGGCACCGTACGACTGTGGGACGTTCGCACTCGCCGGCCGCTCGGCTCACCGCTGACCGGGCACCACGGGCCCGTGAACGCGGTGGCCTTCAGCCGGGACGGGTCCCGACTCGTGACGGGCGGCGCGGACAACAGCGTCAGGGTGTGGGACCCCCGAACGCATCGCCTCGTGGGCGATCCGCTGAAGGGTCACGGTTCGTTCGTGATGGGGGTCGCGTTCAGCCCGGACGGCCGAACACTCGCCTCCGCCAGCGACGACCACACGGTCGGTTTGTGGGACCTCCGCAGCGACCAGCCGTTGAACGAGCCTTTGGTCGAGCACGGCCCGGCAGAGTTGAGCGTCGCTTTCAGCCCCGACGGCACCATCCTGGCGTCGGGGGGTCACGACGGCGCGGTTCGGCTCTGGGACACCCGCCGCCGTCGGCTACTGAGCACCCTCACTGCCCCGCACGGTGACGTCTGGAGCGTGGCCTTCAGCCGGGACGGCAGGACGCTGGCCGCCGGTGGCGACGACGGCACGATCCTGCTGTGGGACGTCGCGACCGGCCGCCGGCTCGACATGCTGCGGGGGCATCACGCAGCTGTCGAAAGCCTTGCCTTCAGCCCTGACCGGCGCGCGCTCGCCTCCGGGAGCGACGACGAAAGCGTCATCCTGTGGGACCTCCGGCAGGGGCGGCGCCCCCGGCGTATCGGGGGGCACGCGGGCATTGTGATGGCGGTCGCATTCAGCCCGGACGGCGCGCGTCTGGCCTCGGCGGGCGCGGACGGCACCGCGATCATCTGGAATGCCCGGAGTCGGCGCCGCGACGGAGTGATCAAGGGGCTGCGCGGATGGCGGGCACTTGCTTTCAGTCCCGACAGCTCCACCCTTGCTCTCGGCGGTGACGACAACGACGTGACCTTGTGGGACTCCCGCACGCGTCGGCCCCTCGGTGAGGCCCTCACCGGGCATACGGACGCCGTCAACAGCGTGGCGTTCAGCCCCGACGGCACCGCGCTGGCGGCCGCCAGCGCGGACGACACGGTCATCGTGTGGGACACCCGCACGGGCCAACGCATCGGGCGCCCTTTCGACGGCTACGAAGGCGATGTGTGGGGTGCCGCCTTCAGCCCCAGTGGGGCACTGCTCGCCTCGGCGAGTCAGGACGGGACGCTCAGCCTCTGGGACACGAACCTCGCGTCCTGGAAACGGCGCGCCTGCCGACTGGCGAACAGGAACCTCACGCAGAAAGAGTGGGACCGCTTCCTCGGACACGGCCCTCACGAAGGCACCTGCGGGAGATTTCTCGCTGCCTGAAGAACGGCCGATGACGCATCGGCCCCGCGTGCGCCGGTCCGGTAACCGACGACGGGGCGCTCACTCGTTGTGAAATCAACGGAAACTGCCAGGGACGTGGCCCATTGTGGTGGCACGTGTGCGGGAGTTGACTCGTCATGCGGCCGCAGAACTCGGCAAGCCCAACCCACGTTCATCCATCGAGGAAGGATCCGACGATGACCATCACGACGCGCCACTCGGCAGTGCTCGGCTTGCTGCCCACGAGCCCCGAAGCCATACTCGCCAAGCCGGGGTCATCGGGCAAATCGAAGAAGCCGTCCAAGGGACGACGATAGCGACCTTGAATCAACAGCTGTAGGGCCACGAGTGGCGGCCCCCCCGCCGGTGCCGGCTCGACCGGAGGGGGGACCGCCACCACGTGCCTCACCGGGTGCCCATCGAACTCAGGTCTTCCCGGTGCGCTCGCGGCGCCTCCGCCGCCGACATCTCGTCGGGGGACGGCGCCATCTCGTCGGGGGACCGCGACTGAAGCGGCACGAGCGACGGGGTCATCGGTGCCGGCGTGCGCGGGGCGGGCAACCGGGTGGTCAGGGGAAGCGCGATCGCGGCCAGGGCCACCACACCGATGACCGTGAAGGGAACGGCGTACTCATTGCCGCTGCCCTCGTACAGCGCGGCGGCGAGCTTGGGCCCGACCACGCCGGCGACACTCCACGCCACGATCATCGCACCGTAGATCGCACCCGCGTTCTTCGTGCCGAAGTAGTCCGCCGCGGTGGCCGGCATCGTGCCGAATCCCCCTCCGTAGCAGACGTAGATCAGGGCGCTGAGGAGGAAGAACACCACCAGGGACGATGCGTGCGGCAGCACCAGGAACGCGACGCCTTGCAGGGAGAGCATGCCAACGAAAGCGGGCATCCTGCCCACCCGGTCGCTCGCCGCCGCCCAGACGATGCGCCCGGCGCCGTTGAAGAGTCCGAGGAAGCCGACGGCGGCAGCTGCGGCCGTCGCGGTCGCCCCGGCGACGGCCTGGAACGCGTCCGACGCCTGCGAGATGAGCGCCAGGCCACAGGTCGTGTTGAGCGCGAGGATGGCGACCAACAGATACCACTGGCGGGTGCGCAATGCCTCCCCGACGGTGTACGTGTCGACGGAACGCGCGGTGCGACCCACGACCGGCGCGACGTAGCCGGGAACCGAGTACCCCGCCGGTGGGTTCCGGAAGAAGGCGCCGCCCACCAGCACGGCGACGAGGTAGGCCACGCCGAGGGGCAGGAAGACGCTCGGCTTGTTGTCGGCCGACGACAGCAACCACTTCGCCACCGGCGCCGTGAGCACACTGCCCACGCCGAAGCCACCGACCGCGATGCCTGTAATCAGCCCGCGGCGGTCCGGGAACCACTTCACCAGCATCGCGATGGGCGTGATGTACGCCGCGCCGAGGCCGATGCCACCCATCACCCCGTAGGTCAATGTCAGCAACCACAGTTGGTCGGCGGATTCGACCAGGCTCGCCAGCATGACGCCGACGGCGTACAGGGTGCCGCCGACCAGCGCGACGAGGCGCGGCCCGTGGCGATCCTGCATCCGGCCCCCGATGACGGCCCCGATGACGATGGTGCCGATCGCCACCATGAACGGCAGCACCACCTCCGACTTGCTCCACCCGAACTGTTGCTGGAGCGGTTTGTTGAACACGCTCCAAGCGTAGACCGCGCCGAGCGCGAGCTGGAGGAGAACGGCTGCGGGCACGATGGCCCAGCGGGTGCGAGACGGGCGCGGCGGTGACGCGGTGCGTGCGGCAGAGCCGAGCAGTGGGGAAGCCATGACGTCCTCCTCGTCCATCGCGGCGACTCGGGCCGGCGCCAGCGCGCGGCGGACAACAGGGCCAGGGATCCTCGTACTGTCTCTACTGGGGCGACCGGCGGTAAGAGGCGAAAGGCCTGCCGGCCGCCGGGGCGCCCCTCGACTGTCCGCGGTTCGTCCCCACCTGCCCGCAACGTGGACATCTGCCTTCTTGGTGTTCCCGCTGTGAGTGAGACGACCTGCGCACGGGTCACTTGACCCTTCCGTCGCGCAACCGATCCGGCCTAGCGTTCTTTCGTCAAACCCTGGCTCGCCCCGCCCCTGCGGCCGTGACCGTGCCACCACACCATGGGCCACCACGCCACGGACCAGGAGGCGAGCATGGCGCAGCCGAGAGAGCCGGTCGTCGAGATGGAGCGCCGCTACGCGCTGCGCGGCACCGAGGTGCTGGAGCGCCTCCGGCAGGTCAAAGCGGCCCGCGGTCAGATTACGGGACCCGACGTCGACGAGGTGGCGGCCCAGGTGGGCATTCCCCGTGCCCATGTCTACGGCACGGCCACCTTCTTCGAGGAGCTCGGCACCCGCCCGCGCGGGAAGCGACACGTGCAGGTGTGTGCCGGCACCGCCTGCTTCGCCGCCAGCCACGGGCGGCACCTCCCCGCGGTCGAGCGCGCGCTCGGAATAGCCAGAGGCGCGACGTCCGCCGACGGGAGCACATCGTTGCAGCCCGTCTACTGTCTCGGCTACTGCTACGGCGGGCCGGCGGCGCTGGACTCGGAGGCGGCCTACGTCGGCCCGGACCTGGTGGAGCAGTTGACCGGCGCGGCGCCTGCGCACGACCCGCCGATTCCGGCGTACGCCGGCAGCGACACGCTGGTGCTGCTCGCCGGCGTTCTGGGCGACGAACCGTCCTGGCGGCTGTGGCCGGCGCTGCGGCACGACCCGAACGCCCGTCGCCGCGTGCGTGAGGAGGTCGCGGCGTCAGGGTTGCGGGGTCGCGGCGGCGCGGGTTTCCCGGTGGCGCAGAAATGGGCGGCGGCCGCCGGCGCTCCCGCGCGGGACGGCCGGCGGTACCTCATCGTCAACGGTGACGAAGGAGACCCGGGCTCCTACATCGACCGGCTGCTGCTCCAGCGTGACCCGGATCGGGTGTTGGAGGGGGTCGCGCTCGCGTCCCTGGCCGCCGGGGCCAGCCACGGCTACATTTACGTCCGCAGCGAGTATCCCGCCGCATGGGAGGCCGTGCGTGCCGCGGTGGAGCAGGCCCGGGCCGCCGGGCACCTCGGTGACGGGTTCGACGTGGAGGTCGTGGAGGGCGCGGGGTCCTACGTCGCCGGCGAGGAGACCAGTCTGATCCACTCGCTGGAGGGGCTGCGCGGAGCGACCCTCGCGCGACCGCCCTTCCCCACCCAGCAGGGCCTGTTCAAGGCACCCACCGTCGTGAACAACGTCGAGAGCATCGCCACCGTGCCGTGGATCGTGGAGCGCGGCGGGTCGGCGTACGCCGCCTTGGGTCGCGGGGACGAGTCGGGACAGCGACTGGTGTGCGTCAACGCCGGCTTCCAGCGGCCCGGCGTCTACGAGGTGCCGTTGGGTGTGCCGCTGCGGCACATCGTGTCGACCCTCGCCGGCGGGCTACGCGGCGGCGCGCGGCTTCGGTCGCTGCAGATCGGTGGCCCGCTGGGCGGTTTCCTCGACCCGCACCAACTCGACCTCCCGCTGTCCCGACCGGCCCTGGCCGCCGCCGGGGTCGGCCTGGGACACGCGAGCATGGTCGGCTTCGACGACACGATCCCCGGCCGCGCGATTCTCAAGCACATCTGGCGGTTCGCCGCGGCGGAGAGCTGCGGCACCTGCACGCCCTGCCGGGTGGGCAGCCGGCGGGGGTTGGAGCTGTCGCGGCGGCTCGACGTCCCCGCGCTCGAGGCGCTGTGCGAGACGCTGCGCGTCGCGAGCCTGTGCGCGTTCGGCCCCGGGATCGCGCAGGCGGTGCGCAGCATCCTGCGCGTCTATTCGGACGAGTTTTGGACGAGCGGAGGGCCCCGCTGATGGCCGACCAGCAGAGCGACCGCGAGCTCGGCCCGGACATGGTGAGGATCGCGGGTGTCGGTGGGCAGCCCGCCGAGGCCACGCTGCACGTGCGCGTCGACGGCGTCGAGGTGGCCGTCGAGCCGGGGACGACGCTGTTGGAAGCGGCACGGGCGGCTGGCGCGTTTGTGCCGACGCTGTGCCACGACGACCGGCTTGCGCCGTACGGTTCGTGTCGGGTGTGCCTCGTCCGGGTCGACGGTGCCCGCGGTCCCGTCGCCTCCTGCGTCACCCCCTGCACCGACGGCATGCGGGTCAGCACCGGGGACCCGGGCACCGTGCGCGCCGCCCGCTCCGTGCTCGAGCTGATGGTGTCGCAGCTGCCCGAGCGGGCGCTCGACGTGCCCGCCGAGCGC
>DATGDX010000361.1:0-2506 GCA_035310665.1 Mycobacteriales bacterium
CTCGATCTGCTGCACCGCCCGGACCCGCAGCGTCTCCAGCGTCTTGTGGTGGTCGAGCTTCCGGCCGTCGTTGTCCCGCACGCACCGATTCAACCAGAAAAGGAGATCGAAGTCCAGCTACTTACGAACTGATTAGTAACACAGGTCGTCGACGGGGGTGCCCTTCTCCGCGGCGGTAAGCCGGTGCCCGGGCTGGGCCGCGACCGGTGCGGCCGCTTCGTCGAGGCAGAGCACCGCGGCGTCGACCGGGTCGAGGTGCCGGCGCAGGTGCGACAGCGACAGCACCAGGCGCACCCCGGCGTCCTCGGTGATGTAGGACAACCGGTCGGCGGGAAAGCCGACGTCGAGCGGCACGTACGCCGCGTGGATTTCAGCACCGCGAGCATCGCGACGTAGGCGTGCACCGGCTCGTCGAACAGCAGCGCGATTCGGTCGCCCGCCCGCGCCCCACGGGCCAGCAGGTGACGAGCGAGCTGGTTGGCGCGGGCGTCCATTTGACCGTAGGTCAGCGTGACCGTTCCGGTGTCGACCGCGAGATGCCCGACCCGACCGGCGTTTTGCATCCAGTCGCAGCGCTGCTCGAACAGCTGCTCCAGCCGTTCGCCGGGCCGCCAGCGCACCGCGTGCTCAAACCCCGGGCAGACCAGCACCTCGTCCAGCGCCGCCGGGTCGCCCGACCCCGAACCGGCAACCGTGTCGAGGCCCCAACCATCGACGCCGCTGCCCATGTCCCGCCACATCAACCGTCAACCCCCAGCGAATCCCGCCCGACGCGAGCTCCTGGGCGTGTCGTCGTCGCCAACCTGACCACCGGTCTCCTATCGCGCGTGCTGGAGCCGGTCGGGCTGCCCGACCGCCTGGCGCGGCGGCGACGTCGCCGGTGACAGCTGCTCGATCACGTCGATGAGGATGGTGCAGGCGGTGTCGACGACGTCCGCGGTGACCGTGAGCGGGGGCAGCATGCGCACGACGCAGTCATCGCGCCCGCCGCATTCGAGGATCAAGCCGCGGTGCAGGGCGGCAGCCTGGACCGCGCGGGCCAGGGACCCGGCGGGGCGACCGTCGGTGGGGTCGGCCAGTTCGACTCCCCACATCAGGCCGACGCCGCGCACCTCACGGACCCACGGGTGCCCACGGAGCGCTTCGAGCCGGCCGGCGATCTGGGCGCCGCGGGCACGCACATTGCCCCGGACGATCCGCACGGTCTCGGCTCCGGTCGCGAAGGCGAGCTGGTTGCCACGGAAGGTGCCGGTGTGCGCGCCCGGTGCCCACACGTCGAGCCGATCGTCGTAGATGATGATCGCGACGGGGGTGCCGATGCCGCTCAACGCCTTGGACGCGACGATGACGTCGGGTTCGATGTCGTAGTGCTCGAAGGCGAACCAGGTGCCGATGCGCCCGCACCCCGTCTGCACCTCGTCGACGATCAGCGGGATGTCCAGCTCGCGGGTCAGCGCGCGGACTCGGCGGACGAAGTGGCGCCGAGCCGGGATGACCCCGCCCTCGCCCTGCACGAGCTCGAGCAGGACGGCGGCCGGCAGCGGCACCCCGCCGTTGCTGTCGGTGAGCGATCGCTCGAGGTAGGTCACGCAGTTGGTCTCACAGGTGTCGGGGTTGAGGCCCACCGGGCAGCGCGCGCAGTACGAGTAGGGAAAGAAGTGGATGCCCGGGACGCCGTTGGGCACCGGGCTTTTCTGCTCGACCAGCCCGGTGACCGCCATCGCGGCGTGGCTGCTGCCGCGGAACCCGCCCTGGAAGGAGACGATCTCCCCGCGGCCGGCGGTCTTGCACAGCTTCATCGCCGCGTCGACCGCGTTCGCGCCGGTCGGCCCGCAGAAATGCACCTTCATCCGGTCGCGCATGCCGAACGGCAGCATGGACAGCTGCGCCTGCACGAACTCGTCTTTCGCCGGCGTCGGGAAGTCCAGCCCATGCGTGTGCCTGGCCAGCTGCTCGGCCGCCACCCGGACCAGTTCGGGGTGGTTGTGGCCCAACCCCAGCACCCCGGCCCCCGTCAAGAAGTCGATGAACACGTTGCCGTCCAGGTCGCGGACGAACGACCCCGACGCCTCGGCGATCGCGATCGGCAGGTGCCGCGGATACGTCCGCGCGTTCGACTCCCGTTTGTCCTGACGCGCCAGCAGCTCGGCCGACCGGGGACCTGGCAGTTCTCCGGTCACGGCAGCTGCGCTGACCGCACCTCCGGTCGCAGCTTCACCGAGGACGGACAGCGCGACCGGCACGTCGGACCAGCGACGACGGGGGACAGGTGCGGCTCGCGTCATGCTTGTTCTCCACTCGATCGGTGCGGACCTAAGCCCGCTGGGCGTGCGAAATCCGGGCGCGAGTAGGCGAAGCGGCAGGCACTGTAACCATTCAGGCCCTCGGCGCGTCGCCTTGGATCTTCCCGCTTTGATCGGGAGGCTTGTGGGGTCCGTGACTGCGACTTCCCCCGCAGGCAGGTTCGGGTGGCTGACGTGCCGCCGGTGTCCCCAGTGCCGGCTGC
>DATGDX010000362.1:0-4556 GCA_035310665.1 Mycobacteriales bacterium
CGGCGAGCGGCTGGAGGTGCGCCGCGAGGGCCGGCACGTGCCGCACGTGCTGGGCCAGCTCGACGGCGGGCTGGTCGGGGTGCCGGCGGAGCAGGCGCGGTCCGTGGTCGTGGCCTACGAGCCGGTGTGGGCGATCGGCACTGGGGAGGTGGCCACGCCGGAGGACGCCCAGGAGGTGTGCGCCGCGATCCGCACCCGCCTCGCGGACCTCCACAGCGGCGGAATCGCCGACGCGGTGCGCATCCTCTACGGCGGTTCAGTCAAGGGATCGAACGCCGCCGGGATCATGGCCCAGCCGGACGTCGACGGGGCGCTCGTCGGGGGGGCGAGCCTGGACGCGGACGACTTCGTGCGGATCTGCTGGTATCGCAAGGAGCTCGACCGGTAGCGACGCAGCGTAGCGCTCCGGGCGGGCGCAGCGAACTTTCGGTCACTCGGCGTACGCTTGTCACGGTCCGCATGCGCCCGCGGTGCCTCAGCGGTCCGGCCTCGTGCGGGGGGCAGTCCCGGAAGGGTGGTCATCCGAAGACGCCATGACGAACCCCGTCACCGTCGAGGCCGCGGCCACCTCGCCCGCCCCGGAGGCGCCGCCCGCGCTCGAGGCGGCGCGGCCGATCGAGGGCCGCTCCCCGGGCCAGATCGCGTGGCTGCGGCTGCGGCGCGACAAGGCCGCGATGGCGAGCGCGGCGGTCATCGGCCTGCTCATCCTGGTCGCGATCGCCGCCCCCCTGCTCACCGCGCTGAACGGGCATGGGCCCAACGAGTTCCACCAAGAGGCGCTGAACACCGAACTCGGCGGCATCCCGAAGGGACGCTTCGGCGGGATCAGCAGCGAGTTCTGGCTGGGGGTGGAGCCCGGCACCGGTCGCGACGTCTTCAGCCGCATCGTCTACGGCGCGCGCATCTCGCTGGTCGTCGCGACGCTGGCGACGTTGGTCGCGGTGGGCGTCGGCACCGTCGTGGGCGTGACCGCGGGGTACTTCGGCGGCTGGGTCGACCAGACGTCGAGCCGGACGATGGACGTCATCCTCGCGTTCCAGCAGCTGCTGTTCGCCATCGCGCTCGTCGCGGTCGCCGACCAGATCCCGCGCACGCTGCTCATCGTCCTCGTCATCGGGTTCCTGAACTGGCCGTACATCGGGCGGATCGTGCGCGGGCAGACGCTGTCGCTGCGGGAGCGGGAGTTCGTCGAGGCCGCGCGCTCGCTCGGCGCGGGCCACGCACACATCATCTTCAAACAGCTGCTGCCGAACCTCGCGGCGCCGATCCTCGTCTACTCGACGATGATCATCCCCGCGAACATCCTGTTCGAGGCGGCGATGTCGTTCCTGGGCGTCGGCGTGAAGCCGCCGACGCCGTCCTGGGGTCAGATGCTGTCCAACGCGGTGTCCTGGTATTCCACCGATCCGGTGTACGTCGCCGTCCCCGGTCTCGCGCTGTTCGTGACCGTGCTCGCCTTCAACTTGCTCGGCGACGGTCTGCGCGACGCGCTGGACCCGCGCGGCGGCCGCTAGGAGACGCAGGTGCTCGGGTACATCGTCCGCCGGCTGATCGGCGTCGTGCTGCTGCTGTTCGTCGTGTCCGCGATCGCGTTCGGGCTCTTCTTCCTGATCCCCGCGAACCCGGCGCAGCAGGCGTGCGGGAAGGCGTGCAACCCCGAGCGCATCGCGATCATCGAGCACAAGCTGGGCCTCGACAAGCCGCTGCTCACCCAGTACGGGCAGTTCCTCAAGGGCATCGTCGCCGGCCGGGACTACGGCGAGGGCACGCAGGTGACGCACTGCCCCGCGCCCTGCTTCGGGTTCTCCTTCACCACCGACCAGCCGGTGTGGGAGCTGATCAAGGACCGGTTCCCGGTGACCCTGTCGATCGCGGTGGGCGCAGCGGTGCTGTGGCTGGTCGTCGGGGTGTCCATCGGGATCGTGTCCGCCCTGCGCCGGGGCACGTGGTTCGACAAGGCCGCGATGACGTTCGCGCTCACGGGCGTGTCGACACCGGTCTACCTCACCGGGATCGTCGCGCTGTTCTTCCTGTCCGCGACCTGGCACGTGCTGCCCTATCCGACGTACGTCGCGTTCACCGACGACCCGCTCGCCTGGGCACAGAACCTGATCATGCCGTGGTTCACGCTGGCGTTCGTGTTCGCCGCGATGTACGCGCGGCTCACCCGGGCGAGCATGCTCGAGACGATGGGGGAGGACTACATCAGGACCGCGCGCGCGAAGGGGCTGCCGGAGCGGCAGGTCGTCGGCAAGCACGGGCTGCGCGCCGCGCTCACCCCGATCGTGACCATCTTCGGGCTCGACCTGGGTCAGGTGCTCGGCGGCGCGATCCTCACCGAGACCGTCTTCGGCCTGCCCGGGCTCGGCCAGCTGGCGCTGCGCGCGGTGTTCAACACCGACCTGCCGATCGTCATGGGCGTGGTGCTCGTCGCCGCGTTCTTCGTCGTCATCATGAACCTGGCCGTCGACCTGGTGTACGCCGTCCTCGACCCGAAGGTCCGCTACAGCTGATGCCCGACCGCCCCGCCGCCCTCGGCCGCCCCGGCCCTGCCGCCCTCGACACGGCGTGCCTCGAGGTGCGCGACCTGCGCGTTCACTTCCCCACCGACGACGGGCTGGTGCGTGCGGTCGACGGGCTGTCCTTCCGGGTGGCCAAGGGCAGGACGCTCGGCATCGTCGGGGAGTCGGGCTCCGGCAAGAGCGTCACCAGCCTGGCGATCCTCGGGTTGCACGACGGGACCCGGGCGCGGCTGTCCGGGGAGATCTGGCTCGGCGGGGACGACGTCGTCACGGCCGGCGCGGAGCGGGTCCGCGCGCTGCGAGGCAGCCGGATGGCGATGATCTTCCAGGACCCGCTGTCCGCGCTGCACCCCTACTTCCCGGTCGGGGCCCAGATCGCCGAGGCGTACCGCGTGCACACCGACGTGGCGCGGCGGGTGGCCCGCCAACGGGCCGTCGACATGCTGGGCCGGGTCGGGATCCCCCAGCCGCAGCGGCGGGCCGACGACTACCCGCACCAGTTCTCCGGCGGCATGCGGCAACGCGCGATGATCGCGATGGCCCTCGTCAACGACCCGGAGCTGCTCATCGCGGACGAGCCGACGACCGCGCTGGACGTGACGGTGCAGGCGCAGATCCTGGAGCTGATGAGCGACCTGCAGCGGGAGTTCGGCTCGGCGATCGTCATCGTCACCCACGACCTCGGGGTCGTCGCCGAGACTGCGGACGACGTCCTGGTGATGTACGCCGGCAAGGCCGTGGAGTACGGCTCCGTCGAGGACGTCTTCTACCGCCCCGAGATGCCCTACACCTGGGGGCTGCTCCAGTCGGTGGCCCGGCTCGACCGGGTCCGCCAGGATCGCCTCCGCCCGATCGCGGGCGCCCCCCCGAGCCTCATCACCGTGCCCTCCGGCTGCGCCTTCCACCCACGCTGCCCCTACTGCTCACTCACGGACGGCAAGGGCGAGGCGGCCGTCCCCGCGCTGGAGGAGACGGCTCCGGGGCACCTCGTCGCCTGCCACCTGCCCCCGCCGGCGCGTCGGCGCATCTTCGCGGAAGAGATCAAGCCCCGGCTCCAGCCCGCGACTGGCGGGCAGCGGTGAGCGTCGGCAGCCCCACTCCGGTGCGCGGGAGCGACGCCCGTGACGGAAGCGGCGAGGCGCTGCTCGAGGTCACCGGGCTGCGCAAGCACTTCCCGGTCACCCGGGGGATCGTCTTCGCCCGGCAGGTCGGCGCGGTCAAGGCCGTCGACGGCGTCACGTTCCGGGTCGCACCCGGCGAGACGCTCGGCCTGGTGGGGGAGTCCGGCTGCGGCAAGTCGACGACCGGGCGGCTGCTCGTCCGGCTGCTCGAACCGACGGCCGGCCGGATCGTCTTCGACGGGCGGGACATCACGCACGCGTCGCGGGGCGAGCTGCGCGGGCTGCGTCGGGACGCCCAAATGATCTTCCAGGATCCCTACTCGTCGCTCAACCCCCGGCACACGATCGGCACCATCGTCGCCACCCCGTTGCGGATCCAGGGCATCGCGACGGAGCGCGGCACCAAGCGCACGGTGCAGGAGCTGCTCGAGCTCGTCGGGCTCAACCCCGAGCACTACAACCGCTACCCGCACGAGTTTTCCGGCGGGCAACGGCAACGGGTCGGCATCGCGCGGACCCTCGCCCTGCGGCCCAAGCTCATCGTCGCCGACGAGCCGGTCTCCGCGCTGGACGTCTCCGTCCAGGCGCAGATCCTGAACCTGCTGAAGGACATCCAGGATGAATACGGGATGGCCTACCTGTTCGTCTCCCACGACCTGCGGGTGATCCGGCATGTGAGCGACACCGTCGCCGTGATGTACCTGGGAAAGCTGATGGAGGTCTCCCCGGCGGAAGATCTCTTCCGCCGGCCGCTCCACCCCTATACCCGGAGCCTCCTGGCGGCCGTCCCGATGCTCGGAGGGGCGCCGCGGGAAAAGATCGTTCTGCGGGGAGAGATCCCGAGCCCGATCGCGCCTCCCCCCGGGTGCCGGTTCCACACCCGCTGCTTCATGGCGCAGAAGGTCTGCGAGGA
>DATGDX010000363.1:0-5243 GCA_035310665.1 Mycobacteriales bacterium
CCCAGCACGAGGAGTACCTCACCGACGTCGTCGGACGGCTCGTCGCCGACGCTGCCGGCGTGGGCGCGCTCCGTGCGGAGGACTGGCGGGAGACGCTCGGCGTCAACGACCGCGTCCAGCTCGCGGAGGCGGGGCGACTGCTCAACGAGCGGATCGTCGAACGGTGGATGCGGTCGGGTGTCACGGTCGTCGACCCGCGCACCACCTGGGTCGGCGTCGACGTCACCCTCGAGCCCGACGTCGTGCTCCACCCCAACACTCAGCTGCACGGTCGCACCACGATCGCCCGCGGCGCCGAGATAGGACCCGACAGCACGCTCACCGACACCCGCGTCGCCGAGGACGCGGTGGTCCGCAAGGCCACCTGCGACCGCGCGCAGATCGGGCCCCAGGCGGAGGTCGGCCCCTACACGCACCTGCGCCCGGGCACGACACTCGGCCGCGGCGTGCGCGTGGGCGCGTTCGTGGAGATGAAGAGCGCGGCGGTCGGCGACGGGTCGAAGGTCCCGCACCTGTCGTACGTCGGTGACGCCACGATCGGCGAGCGGTCCAACGTGGGGGCGGCGACCGTCTTCGTGAACTACGACGGTGAGCGTAAGCACCACACGACGGTCGGTGACGACGTCCGGATCGGCAGCGACACCATGCTCGTGGCACCCGTCGAGGTCGGCCACGGCGCCTACACCGCGGCAGGATCCGTGATCACCGTTGACATCCCGCCGGGGGCCCTCGCCGTCGCCCGCGCCCGGCAGCGCAACATCGAGGGGTGGGTCGCCCGGCGGCGGGGTGGCGTCGACCGGGCGCCCGGCGCGGGCGAGCACGAGCGGGGAGCCGACCAGTGACAGGGATCACGTCGATCGGGGCGAAGACGCTCATGCTGATCTCCGGTCGCGCCTACCCGGAGCTCGCGCTGGAGATCGCCAGCGAGTTGGGGATCGAGCCAACGCCGACGACGGCGTACGACTTCGCGAACGGCGAGATCTTCGTCCGCTTCCAGGAGTCGGTGCGCGGCTGCGACGCGTTCGTCGTGCAGAGCCACGCGGCTCCGGTCAACAAGTGGGTGCTAGAGCAGCTGATCATGGTGGACGCGCTCAAGCGCGCGTCCGCCAAGCGGATCACCGTCGTGATGCCCTTCTACCCGTACGCGCGGCAGGACAAGAAGCACCGTGGTCGCGAGCCGGTGTCGGCGCGGCTCATCGCGGACGTGTTCAAGACGGCCGGTGCGGACCGCCTCATGGCCGTCGACCTGCACACCGCCCAGATCCAGGGCTTCTTCGACGGGCCGGTCGACCACCTGTTCGCGTTGCCGCTGCTCGCCGACTACGTCGCAGGCCGCTGCGATCACGACCAGGTGACCGTCGTCTCGCCGGACGCCGGCCGGGTCCGCGTCGCGGAGCGGTGGACCGACCGGCTGGGGTGCCCCCTCGCGATCATCCACAAGCGGCGCGATCCCGAGGTCGCCAACGAGGTCAAGGTGCACGAGGTGGTCGGGCAGGTGCAGGGGCGCACCTGCATCCTCGTCGACGACATGATCGACACTGCGGCCACGATCACCAAGGCGGCGGATGCACTGTTCGAGAACGGTGCCGCGGACGTGATCACCGCAGCGACGCACGGCGTGCTGTCGGGTCCCGCCGTCGACCGGCTGAAGAACTCACGGATCAGCGAGGTCGTCGTCACGAACACGCTCCCGATCCCGGACGACCGGCGCATCGACAAGCTCACCGTGCTCTCGATCGCGCCGCTGCTGGCCCGGGCGATCCGCGAGGTGTTCGACGACGGCTCGGTCACCAGCCTGTTCGACGGGGCGGGCTGACCGTTCGCCGCTGCCCGGCGGGCCCGGGTAGACTCTCGGCCTCGCGCCGCCGCCCGTGCGCGCCCGTGCGGCTGCTGCCTGGACAGACCGCCTGAAGAGATCGCCTGAAGAGCTCGACTGCCGCCTCGCCCAGTGCCCGACCCGTCGCCCCAGCGCCCCGACGCCCGTCCGGAGGAGAGCCCCGCCGTGTCCGAGGTCCGCATCGCCGCCGAGCCGCGCACCGAGTTCGGCAAGGGGGCTGCGCGCCGCATCCGGCGTGCGCGCAAGGTGCCGGCCGTGATCTACGGGCACGGCACTAAGCCGCAGCACGTCTCCCTACCGGGCCACGAGCTCATGCTCGCGTTGAAGACGCCGAACGTGCTGCTCCGGGTCGACCTCGGCAACGCCGAGGCCCTGCTCGCGCTGCCGAAGGGCATCCAGCGTGACCCGCTGAAGGGGTTCCTCGAGCACGTCGACCTGCTGCTCGTGCGCCGGGGTGAGCAGGTGGACGTCGAGATCCCGATCGTCTTTCGAGGCGAGTCGCCGCGCGACGTCGTCGTCGAGCATCAGCTCACCACGCTGCCCGTGCATGCGGAGGCCACCCAGATCCCTCAGTCGGTCGAGGTGTCCGTGGACGCTCTGCGCCCCGGGAGCTCGATCACGGCTGGTGAGCTTCCCTTGCCTCCGACTGTGACGTTGGCCACCGACCCCGACACGGTCGTGGCGCACGCGACCGCTGCCCCGACCGCGGAGCAACTGGAAACGGAGATCGCCGAGGCCGCTGCGGAACTCGGAGCGGCGACGACGGGAGCCGCGGCCCAGGGCACGGCGGCGACGACCGGCGCGGGAGATGTGGTTCCCGAGACCAGCTCGCCGGGTGGCGGACCGGAGCGCAGCCCGGCGGAGACGGCCGACGCATCGGGGTCGGCAACAGCCTGACACTGTCGACGGGCGGTGGATCGAGGGTCGGTGGGCACGGATGGGCGAGCACGGCTGGCTCGTCGTCGGGCTCGGCAACGCCGGCCCGGCCCACGCCGGGAACCGGCACAACGCCGGCTTCATGGTCGCCGACGTGCTCGTCGGACGCACGGGGAGCCGTTGGCGGGGGCACAAGGGGCGGGCCGACGTCGTCGAGGGCCGCTGGGGCCCGGACCGCGTCGTCGTCGCGAAACCGCGGTCGTACATGAACGAGTCCGGCGGGCCGGTCGCGGCGCTGCGTGACTATTTCCAGGTCCCCCCGGACCGCATGGTCGTGCTGCACGACGAACTGGACATCCCGTTCGGCGCGCTGCGCGTCAAGCTGGGGGGAGGGGACAACGGGCACAACGGGTTGAGGTCGGTGCGCCGGTCGCTGGGGTCCGGGGAGTTTGCGCGGGTCCGCTTCGGGATCGGGCGTCCCCCGGGCCGCCTCGACCCCGCGACCTTCGTGCTGCGCGACTTCTCCCCGGCCGAGCGCAAGGAGCTGCCGCTGCTTCTCGACCGGGCAGCCGACGCCGTGGAATCGCTGGTCGCCAACGGCCTGGCCGCGACCCAGAACGCCTATAACGCGTCCTGACCGCCACCCACGGCTGGTCTCGCCGGCTCCGTCGCCCCGTCGGCGCCAGTCGTCCCGTCGGCTCCCGTCGTTACAGCCGGACCCATGCCGTCTGCACCGGGCGGGTGCCGGGCGGCTCGGTGAGCGTGAAACGCAGGCTCACGAGCCCCGGCATGATCCCCGAGACACCGCCCGCGCCGGACTCGTCGGCGGTCGCAGTGGTGACCCCCGCGTGGTGCCGGACCTCGACCGTCGCCCGTTGCGGCGGGCCGAACCGATAGCTCAGGTGCAGCGTGTCCCCGGTGTGCCGTGCGGCGACGACCACACCCCACTCCCCAGTGCCGAACCGCAGCTGTCTGGCGTCGGACGGGTCGGTGTCACCTCGGCGGTCCCCGTCCACGAGCGAGTCGTAGATCAAGTCGGCGACGCGCACGGTCGGGTCACGGCTCTCGAAGGCTGCACGGGCCGCCAGGCGCACGGCCTCCGGTACGCGCTCGATCGCACCCTCCTCGGGCAAAGCGGGCAAGCGCCGGCGGGCGCTCGCCGCGCCGACACGCGACGTCGAAGCGAAGCCCCACGGCCGCTCTGCCTTGCTGCTGTCGGGCACGAAGCCTCCTTCAGTCTCTAGAGCGCGCGAGCCGACCCTCGATACCAGCCTCCTCGACCAGGTCGCGCAGCTTCTTGAGGCAGCGCCCGCGGGTCGGCCCGATGCTGCCGATCGGCACCCCGAGGGCGGCGGACAACTCCTCGTAGCTCGGCGGCGGGTCGAGCATGAGCAGCCGAAGCAGTCGCTGGCAGCGCTCGGGCAACTGCTCGAAGGCGACCCGCACCGCCTCCTCGCGCTCGGCGAGCAGCAGGCCCGCGTCGAGATCGGGGACCGCGGCGTCCGGCACGTCGAGGCGCGCCTCGTCGTCCACGAGCACGTGCCGGTTCGCCAGGCCGAGGACGCGCAGGCACTCGCGGCGAGCGGTCGTCGCGAGCCAGGCTCCGACCCGGCTGGGCTCCGCGAGCCGGTCGACGTTCTCGAGCAGCCGCAGCCACGTCGTCTGGCTGACGTCCGCGGAATCGCCGTCGGAGAGCCGGTGGTTGCGGGCAATCGCCCAGATTAACCCGGCGAACGCGTCGACCAGCTCCTCCCAGGCGATGCGATCGCCGGCCGCCGCGCGTCGGACGAGAGCGCCGGCTTGCTCGGGCGAGATGGACACCCCGATCCCTCTCCCTTGCCGACGACGGGCCGCTCGCTGGCCACACCGGGGGCGTGCCGCGCGTGCCCCCGCGGAGACCAACGGTTGCGCTAGTGCATCGGCCAGTAACGTAGCGCAGTCTCCGGGTGGCCCGCGCCAGATCGGTCACCCGATGGCGATGCGCTCTCCCGCGGCCGCCCGGCGCTTCGCGGCCTCCTGGAGGTCGACGACCGGCGCCCGGCGCAGCGCCGCCTCGGCGGCGGCCCGAGAGCACTCCTCGCGTCCCGTTCGCGCGAGCCAAGCGGCCAGCGCCCCGCTCGTCGCCACCTCGTGTAGGCTTTGCGCCAACCGCACCGACACGACCCCGCAGACGTCCGTCGCGTCACGGTCGTCGAGTCCGAAGCTCAGGGCGGTGGCCCACAGGTCGGGCAGGATGCGCTCGACGAGCAGCTCCCATGCAGACGGGTCCCCGCCCGCCGCGGCCCGCAGCAACCGGGACTCGACGGTGGCGCCCACGCCGCTCACCGCCCCACGCGGGCCGGTGCCGGCCGGGCGAACGCTCGATTGCCGTGCTTCGCGGACGGAACGGACGGAACCGGCCCGACGAAGCCCCGATCGGGCTTGCTGTTCCTGCTCATGCCACTCCAGGCTGTTCGGCCGGGCGACGTCACGACCGCGACCGCTGCCCACGGCCGGACTGCCCGGCGACCCAGTCCCCCCGACTGGAGAC